>JBBQJX010000154.1:0-5264 GCA_038326295.1 Sphingomonadales bacterium | reverse complement strand
GACTGGCGCACGCTCGACCTGCTGGGCGAGAGCGTGCTGGCGGTGCGGGGCGGGGACGGGGTGGTCCGCGCGTTCCTCAACACCTGCAGCCACCGCGGCAGCCGCGTGGTGGATGGCGACGCCGGATGCGCGCGCAAGCTGGTCTGCCCGTATCACGCGTGGACCTACGAACTGGACGGGCGGCTGAGCGGGCTGCCGGGGCGTGAGAACTACACCGATTTCGATCTGGCGACGCTGGGTCTGGTGCCGGTCGAGATCGAACTGTGGCGCGGTTTCGTTTTCGTGCGGCTGGAAGGCGGCGGGCCGAGCGTGGCGGCGATGATGGGGGAATATGAGGCGGATGTTGCGCCGTACCGCCTGGAGGATTTGCGGAGGATCGGACCGGCGACGATGCGCCCGCGTGCGGTCAACTGGAAGAATGTGGGGGACAATTATTCGGACGCGCTGCACATCCCCGTCGCCCACCCCGGCCTGACCCGCATGCTCGGCCGGAGCTACGGCGTGGAGGCGGGCGCGCATATCGACAGGATGTGGGGCGAGATCGTGCCCCACCCTTCGGCCAATGCGTCCGAGCGCGCCTATCAGGCCTATCTCCCCCACGTCCCGCATCTGCCGCCCGAGCGCCAGCGGCACTGGATGTATCTGAAGCTATGGCCCAATAACGCGCTCGAATTTTACCCCGATCAGATCGATTTCATGCAGTGGCTGCCCACCGGCCCCACCACTACGATGATCCGCCAGATGAGCTATGCGATCCCCGACGAGCGGCGCGAGATGCGCGCGGCGCGCTATCTGAACGAGCGCATCAACCGCGAGGTCAATGCGGAAGACACCGTGCTCATCGCGCGCGTGCAGGCGGGAATGGAATCGCCCGGCTATCGGCCGGGGCCGCTGGGTCGCAGCGAGGTTGCGCTCCGATCGTTCGCGCGAAAGCTGCGCGCGATCATCCCGGAGGCAAGGGAGCCGCAGCCACCCCCACCGGGCTGGTCCCGAGCGCGCGTTCCCGCCAGCGCGTGAACGCGTAAACGGGCAGGCCCGCAAGCATCAGGCCGCCGAACCACCAGAACGCCTTGGTGCTCGCGCCGGTGATCGCCCAGGCGGAATACGTGGCCGCGAACGCCGCCACGCCGACGAACGTCGCGTCGTCGCTGCCGTGCAGCCGGATCGCGGCAACTGCGCAGGCGAGATAGGCGAACAGGTAGGTCAGGACCGAAACCTCGGCCACGAAGACGAACGTATCGACCATGTTGTCGGCCGCGTTGAGCGCGAGCAAACCCGTCAGCAACGCAGACGTGACGAGGTGCGCGAGGACCGGCGTGCCGCGCGTATCGACCCGCGCCAGGATGCGCGGGAAGACGCCGTCGCGCGCCATGGCGGCGGGCATCTCGCCCTGCACCAGAAGCCACCCGCACAGGCAGCCGAAGCCCGAGATCGCGGCGAAGGCCGCAACGGGTGCCGCCCACGATCCCCCCGCCCACCGCGCCGCAAAGTCCGCGATGGGCGCGTTGGACGCCGCGACGCTGGCGGGCGGACCCATCAGCATCACGGCGGACGCGACCGCGAGCGTCACTGCGGCGGATAAGGCCGTCCCCCCGATCGTCGCGCGCGCAATCGTGCGCCTGGGGTTGACGATCTTGCCTGCGGGAATGGTGGCGGATTCGATGCCCTGCAGCGCGAACAGCGCCAGCAATGCGGTGGCTGCGATGCCATGGCCCGAGAGCGGCACGCGCGCGGGCGTGATCGAGGCCGCCCCGTGCGCGCCCAGCACCCAGACGCCCAGCCCGATCGCCGCGACGAGCGGCACGAGCTTGATCAGCGTGGTGACGATCGCCACGCGACCCACCGCGCGCGCGCCGACGATGTTGACGATGGTGAACAGCCAGACCGATGCGATCGCAAGCCCGGTTGCAAGCGGCCGGGTGGTGCCCAGTTCCGGCCAGAACACCGCCAGATAGCCCACGCTCGCCACCGGAATCGCCGCGGTGCCGACCCACGTGCCGTTCCAGTAGCCCCACGCGACGACAAAACCCGCGCGTTCTCCGAACGCCGCGCGCGTGTAAACATAGGGTCCGCCCGATCCCGCGACGCGCGTTGCCAGCCGCGCGAAAATTACCGCCAGCGCGAGCGCGCCCGCGATGCTGGCGGCCCAGCCCAGCATCGCATTCCAGCCATAGGGTGCAAGAGCGGCGGGAAGGGTGAACACGCCGACGCCGAGCTGGTTGCCCACCACCAGCGCGGTCGCCCCCCACAGCCCCATCGCTTGGGCGGACCGGGGCTCAGACGGTTGCGTATGCCCGCCCGAGCGGATCGTGGAAGCGCCTGCCAACGGTTTCAGGGCGCGCCGCGCACGCGGCCGCGTTGCCGGGCGGGTGGGCAGCGAGGAGCGCGCGCATCAGAAGCGCTGGCCGAAGCGGATCCCGAAGGTCTGCGGGCGGATCGGGACGACATAGACCACGCCCGGCGGGCTGTTCGGCTCCTGGTTGGCACACACCTGCGCGGCGCATTCGGTAAAGCGCGTCTGCTGGCCGCGTTCGTCGAACGCGTTCTGCACGAAGGCTTCCACCGTCAGCTTGCCTACCTGCCCGCCGATGCTGAAGTCCGCGCTCTCATACGCGGGCAGGCGCCCGATCAGCGCGCGGTCCACGGTGCGCAGATCGTCGTAGCTCGAAGATTGATGCTGCACCGAGCCCTGCACATGCATCTTCACGCGCGCAAGATCGAACGCATAGCGGCCCGTCAGGGTGAACTTGAACTCGGGCGTCACTGGCAGGCGCTGGCCGACGGGGGCCTGCGGGCCGGTCTCCTGGTCCGGTCCCGGGCACAATGTTACCGGATCGCCGCCGCTGCCGTCGGGAAGGATCGGGGTGAGGCCGCCGCAATAGGGGTCCGCCGTTGTCGCGTGCGTGTACGCCGCCGCGCCGTTCAGCGTCAGCCCGCGCACCGGTACCACGGTGAAATCGCCCTCTACGCCGTAAATGTGCGCCGCGCCGATAAGGTTACGGATTTCGGTCAGCCCGTTCGCACCCAAAAAGCTGAACTGGAAGTTCTTCCAGTTCTCATAATACCCCGTCAGATTAACGAGCAACCTGCGGTTGAAGAAGCTGTTCTTGGTCCCGATCTCGAAGTTGGTGAGGAAATCGGGCAGGTATGGCTTTTGCCCACCACGCCGATTGACGCCGCCGGGGCGGAAGCCGCGGCTATAGGTAAAATATGCCAAGTGATCTCGATCGAACTTGTAGGTCAAGTTCACACGTGGCGTGATACCGTCACCTTTCGCCTGCGGTTTGAAGTCCGGGATCCCGTCGACATGGATCGGCGGCAAATTGGTGCAAAATGCGCCCGATAGTACCGGCTGTGCGGGATCGCAGCGCGATTCGCCGGTTCGGCTGCTGAAGTTCCGACCATAGCCGAAATAGCCGAACAGCGAGTTATCGTATTTGAACACACGCGCGCCGCCGGTCAGCGTCAGGTGATCGGGGATGATATCGGCCGCAACCTCGCCGAAGACCGCGTAATCCTTGTCTACGCGCTTCTGCTCGGTCAGCCAGATCGTACCGGGACGATTGGTGTTCGAATAAAAGGGATCGAAGCCGTCGATCTGATAGATTTGCTCGATATTATGCTGCTGGCGCTGGTAAAACAGCCCCAGCAGGCCACGGATGCGCAGGTCCCTGGGGCTGGTCAGTCGCAGTTCGTGGCTCTCCTTGTTGAAGTGATCGTTGCCGAACACCTGCTGGCCGGGGTTGATCGTGTTCCCACTCGCGTCGGTGATGTATGCGCCCGATCCGAACAGCGTATCGTAGAAGAAGGAATAATCGGTGTAATCCTGGTGCGTATGGACGGTGCGGTGCAGATAGCTGCCGGAATAAACCAGATCGAAATTGTGGATCTTGCCCTCGATCGTCGCGGCCGCCTGATAGAAGAAGTCGCTCGCCCGCTCGGGAAAGTAGGTTTGGACCTGCAGGTCCCCCACCGCCGGATCGAAGCCGAAGCGCCCGCCACTGATTTGTTCCTGCGCCTGAATGGACGGCGTGATCGACCAGTTATCGTTGAGATCGATCTTCAGCGCCGCGCGCCCGCCGTAGGTGTCGACCTGGTTGATGTCTTTCTGCGGCGTCGTCGCCACCGTCACGCCCGAGGTGGGATAGGTGCGCGTGCCCGGTACGTTATCGATGAACCCCGCGTCGCGCTCATACCAGCCGACCAGCCGGATCGCGGCCCGGTCGGTGATCGGCACGTTGACGAAGGCTTCGGCCTTGTAGCCGAGCGCGCCGTGCGTGACGGCATTGCCTTCGATGTCATAACCGCCCTCGAACTTTCGCGGGTCGGGCGTGTTGGTGATGATGCGCAGCACGCCCGATTCAGCGGACGCGCCGTACAGCGTGCCCTGCGGCCCGGCCAGCGCCTCAATCCGCGCGATATCGTAATAGTGGATGTCGATCGGGCCCTGGATCGTGGTGACCGGCTGCTCGTCCAGATACACGCCCACACTCGGCAGCGGCCCCGAATGGTTGCCGTCGCCGCCGCTGGCGACGCCACGGAAGTAGAAACGCGTGGCACCCGGGCCGATATTCTGCGCCGCCACCGAGGGGAGGAATTTGATGAGGTCTCCCGCCTGCGTGATGTTGAGTTCGCTTAGCTTTTGCGTGCCCAGAGCCTGGATGCTGATCGGCACCGATTGCAGATTCTCGGTGCGCTTCTGCGCGGTGACGACGATTTCCTGGATCTGATCGCGAGTGCCTGACTGGCTGGTGTCGTTGGGCGAATTCACCGCAGTCTGGCTCTGCCCGCTGGTGACGGTTTGCGCTGCGGCGTGCGGGGCCAAGAGGGCGACCCCACCCAGCAATGCCAGCCGAAGCGCAGTGCGTCCGTTACGATCGCCAAAGCCTGTCATGCCATATCCCGCCTGAAATCGTTAAAGATCGTCGGGCACCGCAGGGTATGCGTCAAGCGCATCGCCGAGCGCATCGCGGAGCTTGTGCAACATGGCCGCATACTGTTGCCATTCGTCCACAGCGCGCGCGTAGATGGGCTGCCGCACCTGCTCGGCTGATGGGGTCCGCACCGCGCGGCGCGTTTCGTGGAAGGCAAGGCAGGCGGGATCGAAGGGCAGGCCGCAATAGTCCAGCAGTGCGCGCACTTCTGCCTCTGTGTCCGCCACTATACGCTCGTAGATCACCCGGTGGACACGCCCCGGCAAAGCGCGGGCGATCGCCGCCATCGTGCGCGCATAATCACGCCAGTAGTGGCCCAGATCGGCCAGA
>JBBQJX010000153.1:0-5269 GCA_038326295.1 Sphingomonadales bacterium | reverse complement strand
GTCCTCGTACACGCCCTGCGTGATCGCGACCGTCTCGGTCCAACTGCGCGCCGGATGGACGTTGACCTCGATCACGCCCGGATCGGGAGTGACTTTCAACACGCCGACGCGCGGATCGTCGGGCGGGGTGTAGCCCTCGATCCGCACGGGCTGCGCGCGCGCGGCGGCGACCGCCTCCACATGCGCAATCAGTTCGAGATAGTCCTCGGCGGGGCCGGTGGGGGGCATGAAGACGTGGAGCGTCGCGTCACGAACCTCGAACGTCATCGCAGTGCGGACATGGCCGGGCGCGGGGGCGGCGGCGGGGCGGCGGCGCAGCGTGGCGTGGGGCGGCAGCGGCGTGACGGGTTCGGACGGATCGCGCGCTTTGAGGAACGGGTAGTCATCCTCGCCGAGCTCGGGCAGGCTATCGAGCGGGAGGCGAAACCCTGCTGGCGAATCGCCGGGCACGAGGAACATGCGCGCGCGGCGCAGCTTCCAGCGTTCGCTGAGCCAGCCACCTTCGTCGGCACGGCGGACCGGGAGCACCCAGGCGCGGACGCCGGAGACTTTCCCGTCGAACGCGTCGAGCGCGGCCGCGCGCGCGGTGGGGGAGTCCAGTTCGAGCGCGGGATCATCGAAACTCGAGGGCCATTTGCCCTCGGTGCTGACCGTGTTCAGCGGATCCTCGCGTGCCTCGATCACGTTATCCGGGCGAAGGCCCAGCGCATCGGCCACCGCGTGGGCAAACCCGGCAGCGTCCGGATCGCCGTCGCCCGCCGCCTCGCCTGCGATCAGCGCGGGATCGGCCCACACCGGCTCACCATCCTTGCGCCAATATAGCCCGAACGCCCAGCGCGGCAGTGCCTCGCCCGGATACCATTTGCCCTGGCCGTAGTGGAGCAGTCCGCGCGCGCCAAAGCGCGCCTTCAGCCGGTGGAGCAGTGCGTCCGCGAGGCCCCGCTTTGTCGGCCCCACCGCGTCGGTATTCCACTCGCCCGCCTCGAAGTCATCGACCGAGACGAAGGTGGGTTCGCCGCCCATCGTCAGCCGCACGTCGGCGGACTTCAGATCGCGATCGACCGTTTCGCCGAGCGCGAGCAGCGCATCCCAGCGCTCGACTTCGAACGGCTTGCTGATCCGTACCGGCTCGATCAGCCGCGTGACCGACATCTCGAAGCCGAAATCGACGTCGGCATAGCTTGCAACGCCACTGATCGCGGCCGCCGAACGGTAATGCGGCGTCGCGGCGAGCGGGATGTGCCCCTCGCCCGCGAGCAACCCCGAGGTCGCATCGAGCCCGATCCAGCCTGCGCCGGGCCGATACACCTCCGCCCACGCGTGCAGGTCGCAGAAATCGGTGGACGTGCCCGCAGGCCCCTCGACCGATACGATATCGGGGATGAGCTGGATCAGGTAGCCCGAGACGAAGCGTGCCGCGAGCCCGAGCCTGCGCAGCGCCTGCACCAGCAGCCACGCGCTGTCGCGGCACGAGCCGATCCTGAGTGCCAGCGTTTGTCCGGGGGTCTGCACGCCCACCTCCATGCGCACGCTGTACGCCACGTCGGCGCGGACGCGCGCGTTCAGATCGACGATGAAGTCGATCGTGCTCGGCGCGGAGACCGGAAGCGACGCAACGAAAGCGGTAAGCTCGGGGCCGTCCTCTTCCACCCCCAGATACGGCGCGAGTTCGGCGGCAAGTTCGGCCTCGTAAGCAAACGGCATCGATTGCGCATAGGGTTCGACGAAGAAGTCGAACGGGTTGATGACCGCCATCTCGGCGGTGAGGTTCACCTCGACGCGGAACTCACGGACCTTTTCGGGAAAGACGATGCGCGCCAACCAGTTGCCGAACGGGTCCTGCTGCCAGTTGATGAAGTGGCCGGGCGGGCTGATCTTGAGCGCATAGCTCGGGATGCGCGTGCGCGCGTGCGGTGCGGGGCGCAGCCGGATCACCTGCGGGCCGAGTTCGACGGGGCGGTCGTAGGTATAGCGGGTGAGGTGATAGAGGGCGGCGGTGATCGACAACGCTCATGCTCCCGTGCCCGTGGCTGTCAGGCCGGGCATCCCCGGTCGCCCCTGCTTACCGCATCGCCGCGCGCGGACCAGCCGGAATCGCGCTGCACCGCAAAACGTTCGCACAAGTGCAACAATTGCGCCGGGGGCACTTTTCAGGTTGCCTGCGATGCGCCACCATCGCCGCGATGCAACAAGCCGCCTTCAACGAGATGTTCGGGTTCGCAGGCCCTGGCGTGGACCCGCGCGCGCCCTACACCCGTATCGCGCGCTGGCTGGGCGAGGTGGACAAGGAGATCATCGACGCAAGGCGCGCGCAGGCCGAGCTGCTGTTCCGCCGCCTTGGCATTACCTTCGCGGTCTACAGCGAAGAAGAAGCGAGCGAGCGGCTGATCCCGTTCGATCTCGTGCCGCGCATCATCGCGCGCGCCGAATGGGACCGGGTGGAACGCGGTCTGATCCAGCGGGTGAGCGCGCTCAACGCGTTCCTGAAGGACGTTTATGGCCCCGGGGAATGTCTGAAGGCGGGGATCGTCCCCTCCGATCTGGTGCTGCGCAACCCGGGCTATTGTCTATCGCGCGTCGGCCGCCGCCCCCCGCACGATATCTGGGTCCACATCGCGGGGATCGATCTGGTGCGCGTCGGCGAGGAGGATTTCTACGTCCTCGAGGATAATTGCCGCACGCCGTCGGGCGTGTCCTACATGATCCAGAACCGCGAGATGATGCTGCGGCTGTTTCCCGATCTGTTTGTCGAGCACCGGGTGGCACCCGTGGAGATCTACACCGATCACCTGCTCGCCACGCTGCGTTCGATCGCGCCGCCCGGGACCAGCAACGATCCGCACATCGTCCTTCTGACGCCAGGGCCGCTCAACTCGGCCTATTACGAGCACAGCTTCCTCGCCGACAAGATGGGCGTCGAGCTGGTCGAGGGCGGCGATCTCTTCGTCCGCGCCGCGCAGGTTTACATGCGCACCACGCAGGGGCCGCAGAAGGTGGACGTGATCTACCGGCGGATCGACGACGATTTCCTCGATCCGCTCGCGTTCCGGCCCGATTCGATGATCGGCGTTGCAGGCCTGATGACGGCGGCGGACGCGGGAACCGTAACGATCGTCAACGCGGTGGGCACCGGCGTGGCGGACGACAAGGCGATCTACAGCTACATGCCCGAGATCGTGCGGTTCTTCACCGGTGAGGAGCCGATCCTCAAGAGTGTGCAGACCTGGCGCTGCCGCGAACCCGATCATCTCGCCTATGTGGGCGAGCATCTGGCCGAGCTGGTGGTGAAAGAGGTCGATGGCTCGGGCGGTTATGGAATGCTCGTCGGGCCGGCCGCCACCAAAGCCGAGATCGAGGCCTACCGTGCCCGGATTATGGGCAATCCCGGAGGGTTCATCGCGCAGCCGACGCTAGCGCTCTCCACCTGCCCCACGATGACCGACGCCGGCCTCGCCGCGCGCCACGTCGATCTTCGCCCCTACGTGCTCACGGGCGCGGACGGCAAGGTGCGCATTACTCCCGGCGGACTGACGCGCGTGGCGCTGAAGGAGGGGTCGCTCGTGGTGAAGTCGAGCCAGGGCGGCGGCACCAAGGACACCTGGGTGCTCGATGACTGACATGTTGCGAAAGCCCGGGCGGCGCTAGATGCTCTCGCGCAACGCCGACAGCCTCTTCTGGATGGGCCGTTTCATCGAACGCGCGGACTATGTGGCGCGCATCCTCGATGCGGGCATCCGCCTGTCCGCACTGCCAGCGCCGGGGGGAGATACCGGCAACGAATGGGAAAGTGCGCTCGCTTCGGCAGGCGTCGAGACCGGCTTTCGCGGGCGCTATCCGCGTGCGGACGAGATGCCCGTCCGCGATTACATGGCGTTCGATCCCACGAACCCCGGGTCGATCGTGTCCTGCCTCAACGCCGCGCGCATGAACGCGCGTGCGGTGCGCACGATGATCACCGCAGAGCTCTGGGAAGCGATCAACGACGCGTGGAACAGCCTCGCGCGTCGGGGCAAACCGCGTGATCGTGAAAAGTTCACCGGTTTCCTCGATTGGGTAAAGACGGTCAGTCTCGCGTTCGATGGCGCGGTTCATCGCACGCTGCTGCGCAACGATGGCTATCACTTCCTGCGGCTGGGGGCCGAGCTGGAGCGTGCGGACAACACCGCGAGACTGCTCGACGTGAAATATCATCTGCTCCTTCCGCCGGGCGAACAGGTCGGCGGCGGGCTCGATTTCTTTCACTGGACGACGCTGCTGCGAGAGGTGTCCGCCGTCACCGCCTATCGCTGGCTGTACCGGGAAACGGTCAAGCCGTGGCTGGTTGCGGACCTGATGATCCTCAACCGGCAAATGCCGCGCAGCCTTGCGTCGTGCCAGGGAATGATCGTCGAACATCTGGATGCGCTTTCGGAAGACTATGGGAGGCAGGGCGAAAGCCAGCGGCTCGCTTCCGCAGGCCTTCGTCAGTTTGAGGATGCAAACATGACCGATATCTTTCAAGCGGGACTTCGCGAATTCATCGAAGCTTTCCTGTTCTCGAATAACCGCCTTGGGCAGGCGATATCCGATCAGTATCTGCGTTAGAAACAGGTGCGGATCGCAATCGCCTATTCGACGACCTACCGCTACGAAGCGCCAGCGCGCGCTATCCTGCAATTGCTGCGTGTCACGCCGCGCCCGCACGAGGGCCAGCAGGTCGTGCGCTGGCGCGTCGACGCCGATGCCGACGTGCGCCTGCGCTGGAGCGAGGATGCGTTCGGCAATATCGTCCACGCGCTCCAGATCGAGCGGCCCACCGAGGAGTTGACCGTCAGCGTGCGCGGCGAGATCGCGACCGAGGACCGCGCCGGCGTGGTGCTCGGCGCGATCGAGCGTTTGCCGATCGAGACCTATCTGCGCACGACGCACCTGACGCAGGCGGACGCGCGCATCGTCGCGCTCGCGCACGACTGCGATCCGGGCGAGGGGGCGAGCAGGATCAAGCGGCTGCACGAAGTGATGCACGCGGTCGCGGACACGATGACGTTCGATACCGAGGCGACCGGGGTGGGGGTCACCGCCGCGCAAGCGCTCGAACTCGGGCGCGGCGTCTGCCAGGATCATGCACATGTATTCGTAAGCGCGGCGCGGACGCTCGGCTTTCCGGCGCGCTACGTCTCGGGCCATCTGCTGCGGCACGGCGAAATCCGCCAGCAGGCGGCGCACGCCTGGGGCGAGGCGCACGTTGCGGGCCTGGGCTGGGTAGGTTTCGATCCCGCGAACCGCCAGT
>JBBQJX010000152.1:0-5271 GCA_038326295.1 Sphingomonadales bacterium | reverse complement strand
GGAATACATCCGCCCGCACATCTTGGGGAACCAGTAGTAGAAGCCCGCAAACAACGCGAACACCGCGCCGAGCGAAAGCACATAGTGGAAGTGCGCGACAACATAGTAGGTATTGTGGTAAAGCGTATCGACGCCCGCGTTCGACAGCACGACGCCGGTGACGCCGCCGAGCGTGAACATGATGAGAAAGCCGATCGCCCAGAGCATCGGCGTCTTGAAGCTGAGCGAGCCGCCCCACATGGTCGCGACCCAGCTGAAAATCTTGATGCCGGTGGGCACCGCGATGATCATGGTGGCGGCGGTGAAGTACATCTTGGTGTTCACATCGAGCCCCGAGGTGAACATGTGGTGCGCCCACACAATGAAGCCGATCAGGCCGATCGCGACCATCGCGTAGGCCATGCCGAGATAGCCGAAGATCGGCTTGCGGCTGAAGGTGGAGATGATCTGCGAGACCATGCCGAAGCCGGGCAGGATCATGATGTAGACTTCGGGGTGGCCGAAGAACCAGAAGAGATGCTGGTACAGCACCGGATCGCCGCCGCCCGCCGGATCGAAGAAGGTGGTGCCGAAATTGCGGTCCGCGAGCAGCATCGTGATCGCACCCGCAAGCACGGGGAGCGAGAGGAGGAGCAGGAAGGCGGTGACGAGGATCGACCAGACGAACAAGGGCATCTTGTTCAGCGTCATGCCCGGGGCGCGCATGTTGAAGATGGTGGTGATGAAGTTGATCGCGCCCAGAATCGACGATGCGCCAGCGAGGTGGAGCGCGAGGATGCCCATATCCACGGCCGGGCCGGGGTGGCCGCTGGTGGACAGCGGGGCGTAGAGCGTCCAGCCGGTGCCCACCCCGTTGAAGCCCGCGGGGCCCTCAACGAACATCGATCCCAAGAGCAGCAAGAAGGAGGGGACGAGCAGCCAGAAGGAGATGTTGTTCATGCGGGGGAACGCCATGTCGGGCGCGCCGATCATGATGGGCACGAACCAGTTGCCAAAACCGCCGATCATCGCGGGCATGACCATGAAGAAGACCATGATGAGGCCGTGCGAGGTGATCAGCGAGTTCCACAAATGGTAGGACGCATCGATATTGCCGCCGACCAGACCGGGCAGATACTGCATGCCGGGGTGCGCGAGTTCGGCGCGCATCAGGCCAGAGATGCCGCCGCCAATGACGCCCGCGACGATGGCGAAGATCAGGTACAGCGTGCCGATGTCTTTGTGATTGGTAGAGAACAGCCAGCGCTGCGCGAAGCCGAGCTTGGGGTGATCCGAATGCGCGTGATCCTCGTGCCCGTGATCGGCGACGAAGGCGGAGGCGTTGGCGGCGATGCTGGCCATGATCTCTCTGTGATCCTCGCGTTACTGGTTGAGCGCGACGGTGACGGGTTTGGCGGGTGCACCGGGCTTGATGCCGTTATCCGCCTGCTTGGCGGCGATCCATGCGTCGAAGCGCGCCTGGGGGACGACCTCGATCGCGATCGGCATGAAGCCGTGGCGGGTGCCGCAAAGTTGGAAGCACTGGCCATAATAGAGGCCGGGCTTTTCGGCCTTGAACCAAGTTTCGTTGATGCGGCCGGGGACCGCATCCATCTGAACCCAGAGCGAGGGGATGGCAAAGGCGTGGATCACGTCGGCGGCGGTGGTGAGCACTTTGACCGTGCGGCCGACGGGGACGACGAGGCGGTTATCGACATCGAGCAGACGCGGCGTACCCTGCTGGGCAGCCTCCTTATCGGTCAACATCACCGAATCGTAACTGAAGCCACCCTGATCGGGGTAGGTATATTCCCAATACCATTGATGCCCGGTGGCCTTGATCGTCAAATCGGCCTTGGGCGGATCATATTGGTTGGCGAGCAGCGTGAAGGACGGGATCGCGATGCCGAGCAGGATGAGCACGGGAACGACGGTCCACACGATCTCGATCGTGGTGTTGTGGCTGAGCTTGGACGGCAGCTTACCTTCGCGCTTGCGGAACGCGAACATCGCATAGCCGATTAGCGCGAAGACGAAGATGCACACCGCGATCATCACGGGCTCGAGCACGCGATCGTTCATGAAGCCAGCCTCGCGCGCGATCGGGCTGAGCGCAGGCTGGAGCCGCCATTCGCCAGGCGTGGGCTGCGCGACGATATCGGCGGGGGTGAGGCGGGCCGGGGCGGCGACCGAGGGGGTGGCGGCGGCAGGCGCGCCAACCGCGACGGGGGCGGGAGCGGCAATCGCGGGCGGGGCCGCAGCCGCCTGCGCCAGCGCGGCCAGCGGCATCCCCGCGAGGGCGAGGCCCATGGCGATCCGCTTCGTCCAGTTCATCGTTTCGAGCGCCTTATTCGGAGACAGCGCGCGCCGTCCGTTCATCAACCGGCTATACGAACGCACCCCGACGGGGACAAGTCGCCCCATTGCCGCATTGCGGCACCAACCGCGCTCAGCGCGTGCCCACCACGCCCTGCATTTCGTGCGCGGCGGCGATCTGGCGTTCGAGATCGGGGAGCCAGGGCGAGCCTGCGGGGCTCGACTGGCGCAGATCTTCCCAGGTGGCGATCGCAGCGTCGGGCTTGCCCGCCTGGAGGTAGGCCAAACCGAGGAAAAAACGCGGCGCGGGGTGGGTGGGATCGATGCGGCTGGCACGGCCGAAGGCGAGGCGTGCGGCGGGCGAGATTTGCCCGCCGCCGTGCAGCACGAGCGCGTTGCCGAGCCCGACCCAGAGATCGGGACTGCGCGGGAACGCCTGGATCGCGACCTGCATCGCGGCGACCGCCTGCTCGGTTGCGCCCTGCCTGGCGAGTGCATCGGAAAGCAGCAGCCACGCGCCGATATCGCCGCTGTTCTGCAGCAGCCGCGTGCGCGCGGCGGCGATGGCGGGCGCGGCCATTGGGGTTTCGGCGCGCGGCGGCGAGGGCGCATCGGGCTGCGCGGGGCGTCCGGTGAGCGCGTAGCCACCCAGCGCGGCGGCAAGCGCGATGCCGAGGACCAGCGGGGCGGACTTCATGCGGGGCGGCGGCGGAACAGCGGGCGGGCGAGCAGCGCGCCGATGCCGAGGACGAGGACGGGTGCGGCCCACAGGAGGTACGTTTCGGCGGTGACGGGGGGGCGGAAATCGATCCACGGGCCGTAGCGGCTGACGAGGAAGGCGCGCACCTGCTCGGGCCGGTCTCCGGCCGCGATGCGCGCGCGGACGAGGCCGCGCATCTCGCCCGCCATATCGGCCGAGCTGTCGGCGATCGAGGCTTGCTGGCATACCACGCAGCGCAGCGTGTGCATGAGCGACTGCGCGCGCGCCTCGAGCGCGGCATCGCGCAGCGGACGCTCGGTCGGCGCGGCGGTTTGTGCGGTTGCGAGTAGCAGCGCGGCCAGCAGGAGCGCGCGTTTCACTGGCGGGCGGCTTTCGCGATTTCGGACAGCAGGCCCGGCACGTCATCGGCGCGGATTTCGCCGATATGCTGGTGGCGCACGATCCCCTTGCCGTCGATGACGAAGGTTTCGGGCACGCCTGACGAGCCCCAGCCGATCTGCGCGCGGCCATCATCGTCGCGGCCGATGCGGCGGTAGGGGTTGCCGTAATTGCGGAAGAAGGTGGCGAGGCCATCGGGGCTATCCTTGATGGCGAGGCCGTGGACGACGACTCCCTGGCGCGCGAGTTGCGCCAGCTGCGGGGCCTCGACACGGCAGGGCAGGCACCAGGAGGCGAAGATGTTGACCACGGTGACGGTGCCGTGCGCGAGATCGGATGTGGCGAGGCCGGGGTGGGTGGCATCGTATCCGGGCAGATCGAAGACGGGGGCGGGCTGGCCGATCAGCGCCGAGCGAACCTCGCGGTGCGGATCGTGGCGCAGGCCGAAGCCGACGACGATGAGGAACGCGGCGAACAGCGCAAGCGGGGCGACGAGCGCGAAGCGCGCGAGGCGTGCCTTGGGCGTGCTGGCGGCGGCGCTCATTCGGCGGGCGCGGGCGCGGGAGTGCCCGCCCAGATCGGCGCGGGCGCGCGGTAGCCCGTGGTGACGTCGGCGCGGGCGCGCAGTCGGGCAAAGCCGGCGGTGAGGCCGCCGAGCGCGATCAGCAGCCCACCGGTCCAGATCCAGGTGACGAGCGGGCGGAAGGCGAGGCGGACCTGCCACGCGCCATTCGCCTGCGGCTGGCCGAGCGTGACGTAGACGTCCCCGTCCCACAGGCTCAGGATTTCGGCCTTGGTGGTCTCTTGCGCGGGGGCGATGAAGCTGCGGATTTCGGGCATGAGTTCGCCGAGCGCGCGGCCGCTGCGGGCGATGGCGAAGCGGCCGCGCAGCGCGGTGTAGTTCGCGCCTGCGACGGGTCCTACGGCGACGAGTTTTGCCTCGAAATTGCCCATGCGCATCGTTTGTCCTTCGTGCGGAGCGGCGAGGAGTTCCTGCGTCTGGGTAGAAGCAGCGGTAATCCCTACGAGGCTGACCGCGACGCCGATGTGCGCGAGCGTCATGCCAATCACCGACGCGGTGGGCCGCGCGTGGCGCGCGAGGACGGCGAGACTGGCGGTGGCGACCCACGCGGCGAGGCCGAAACCCAGCACTGCGGCGGGTGCGGGATCGCGAGCGAGGATGAGCGTAGCGAGCCCGGCGGCAGCGGCGGCGAGCGCGGGGGCGAGTGCGCGCACCGCGAGGCCGCGCGCGCCGCCGCGTCGCCACTGCAGGAACGGGCCGATGCCTAGCAATAGGAATAGGCCTATGAGGAGAGGGCCTACGGTCGCCTGATAATAGGGTCCGCCGATCGAGATCGGCGTCGCGCCCGCGAGATCGATCAGCAACGGGTAGATCGTGCCGAGAAAGACGACGCCGAGGATGGCGACGAGGATGAGGTTGTTGAGCACGAGCGCGCCCTCGCGGCTGACGGGCTCAAACGGCTGACCGATGCGCACGCTGGCGGCGCGACGGGCGTAGAGCGTGAGCGCTCCGCCGACGTAAATGCCGAGCAGGCCGAGCAGGAACAGGCCGCGTTCGGGATCGACCGCGAAACTGTGGACGCTGGTGAGCACGCCCGAGCGCACGAGGAAGGTGCCGACCATCGAGAAGCTGAACGCGGCGACCGCGAGCAGCAGCGTCCATGCGCGCAGTGCATCGCGCTTGGCGAGGACGGCGACCGAGTGCAGCAGCGCGGTGGCGGCGAGCCACGGCATGAGGCTGGCGTTTTCGACGGGATCCCAGAACCAGTAGCCGCCCCAGCCGAGCGTGTAGTACGCCCAGAAGCTGCCCATCGCGATGCCGCCGGTGAGCGCCGCCCACGCGGCGAGCACCCACG
>JBBQJX010000151.1:0-5288 GCA_038326295.1 Sphingomonadales bacterium | reverse complement strand
GGTCATCCTCAACTTGCTCAAGTCATGCGGCTAACGAAGCTTGAAGACTTGCCGTGACCGTCCCCCCCGAACGCATCGCGCAACTCCTCTCGCGCCAGGCCGATCTGTCCGCGCAGATGTCGGCGGGTGATCTTGCGCCCGATCGTATCGTCGCGCTCAACCGCGAATATTCCGAACTCGGCCCCGTCGCGGACGCCGCACGCGGCGTGCAGGGGCTGCGCGCGGAGACTGCTAGCCTGCGCGCGATGATCGAGGATCCCGCTGCGGACGCGGACATGCGCGCGATGGCGGAAGAAGAACTTGCCAGCCTCCGGGAACAGTTGCCCCGGGCCGAACAATCGCTCGCGCGCATGCTGCTGCCCAAGGATGTGGCGGACGAAAAGTCCGCCATCCTCGAAATCCGCGCGGGCACGGGCGGAGACGAGGCCGCGCTGTTCGCGGGCGATCTGTTCGAGATGTATTCGCGTTATGCGGCGCTGCAGAAGTGGAAGGTGGAGCTGATCTCGGGATCGTCGGCGGATGTTGGCGGCTTCAAGGAAGTGATCGCGTCGATCACGGGCAATGCGGTCTTCGCACGGTTGAAGTTCGAGAGTGGCGTCCACCGCGTGCAGCGCGTTCCCGCGACCGAGACGCAGGGACGCATCCACACGTCCGCCGCCACCGTGGCGGTGCTGCCCGAAGCGGAAGAAGTGGACGTGCAGATCAATGACGCGGACCTGCGCATCGATGTGTTCCGCTCGTCCGGCCCCGGCGGACAATCGGTCAACACGACCGATTCGGCGGTGCGGATCACGCATTTGCCCACCGGTCTCGTGGTGAGCCAGCAGGACGAAAAGTCGCAGCACACGAACAAGGCGAAGGCGATGAAGGTGCTGCGCTCGCGCCTGTACGAACTCGAGCGCGAGAAGCTGGCCTCGGCGCGATCGGACGCGCGCAAATCGATGGTGGGATCGGGCGATCGCTCCGAGCGCATTCGCACCTATAATTTTCCGCAGGGCCGCGTCAGCGATCACCGGATCAACCTGACATTGCATCGGCTCGATGAAATCCTCGCGGGCGAGGGGCTGGGTGAACTGATCGACGCGCTCATCAGCGAGGATGAGGCGTCGCGTCTGGCCAATCTGGAAGCCGCCTGAACGCGCGCGACGCGCTGCGCCAGGCGGCGGCGCGCATCGGCGGCGACACCGCGCGCCTCGATGCCGAGTTGCTGCTCGCGTACCAGATCGGCGCTCCACGTGGAGCGCTGTTGCTCCAGACTGGTGATAGTGTCGTCGATGTCCCGGCGTACGACCTACTGGTCTCGCGCCGCGCCGCGGGCGAGCCGATCGCCTACATCACCGGCCGCCGGGAGTTCTGGTCGCTCGATCTGACGGTCACCCGCGATGTCCTGATCCCGCGCCCGGACAGTGAGACGCTGATCGAGGCAGCGGTGACGGCGATCCCGGCGGACGCGGCACCCCGCGTGCTCGATCTGGGGACGGGGAGCGGCGCGCTGCTGCTCGCGGCACTCGCGCAGTGGCCGGGCGCGTGGGGGGTGGGGGTCGATCGATCGGCGGCGGCGCTCGCGGTGGCGGCGGGGAATGCGGCGCGGCTGGGCTTCGGCGCGCGCGCGGCGTTCGCGCAGGGCGATTGGGCCGAAGCGTTGTGCGGCGGCTGGGATCTGGTGCTCGCCAACCCGCCCTATGTGCGCGACGATGCGACGCTGGGCCCGGGCGTGCGCGAGCAGGAGCCTGCGGTGGCGCTGTTCGCGGGGCCGGACGGGCTGGAAGCCTACCGGCGCATCCTGCCCGATTTGCGACGACTGCTCGGGCGGCGCGGGATTGCGATCGTTGAAATCGGATATGATCAGGGCCAGATCATATCCACGATGGCGCGCGCTGCGGGATTGTCCGCTCGCCTGCGTCGCGATCTGGCCGGCCGCGAGCGGGCGGTCCTGCTCGAAACGGACAAGATTTAGGGGCTTGGACGCGCCCCGCTTTGTGCTAGGGATAGCAACGCGCGGTGCCCGATTGGCGACCCCGCGATGCTTCACAAGAGACTTCCACCGGCCGTTTGCGGTCGAAGGATGGAACCGGGGCCGGCGATGATGCGCGGCTCCTTTGGGCAAGGCTCCTGAAACGGGGATAGCGATCTGGACATGCGCAACCAACAGCAAGGCCGCCGACGTGGACGCGGGGGCCCGCGACCGCCGCAGCAGGGCGGCATCGTGCGCCCCGATGTGGGCAATCGGCCAAACGCCAACCGGGGCACCGGCAATGCGGCGCAGATGCTGGAAAAATACAAGACGCTGGCGCGCGACGCCACGCAGTCCGGCGACCGCATTACGGCGGAATATTATCTCCAGTACGCGGATCACTATTTCCGCGTTTTGAACGAGAATCGTCCGAGGTTCGAAGATCGTCCGCAGCAGCGTCAGCGGGAATGGCAGGATCAGGACGGCGGCGACGAGGCGGCACTCCAGGACGATGCGCGCGAGGACGACGCTTCGCAGGGGGCTGGCGACGCGGGCTGGCGCGAGGAGCGCGGGCAGGGCGACCGGGGCACGCGCGGCGATCGGGGCACGCAGCAGGGCCCGGGCCAGGCGGATCGCGGACAGGGGGACCGGAATCCGGGCGAGCCGCAGCGCGCGGATCGCTATCGAGGCCAGGAGCGCGGGCAGCGCTTCGAGGGGCGCGACGCGCGCGACAATCGCGGCGATGGACGCAGCGACGGCTATGCGCCTCGCGAAGGTGAGCGCGAGCCGCGTCAGCTGCGCCAGGACGGCGAGCGCGGTGCCCCTCGCGAGAACCGTGGCGAGCGTGGCGACGCAAGCCAGGGTCAACGCGCACCGCGCGGCGAGCGGTGGAATGGCGATGGCTCCACCGCGGATGACGCACGCGGCGAGCGGGGCGACAGCCGCCCGGTGGCGTCGCGCGACCCGCTGGCGCGGCCTGCCGAGTCGCGTGAGCCTTACCCGCGTGCGGGCGATGGACGCGATCCGTTCGCTCGCCGGACCGAGGCACGCGATGAGCCGCCCGAGCGCGCCGGGGCGGATGCGACGCGTCCGCGCGCACGCCGTCCGCGCCGCGACGATCCGCCGACGCAGCCGGGCAGCGACGACCCGTTCGCGGTGCGCCGGAGCCCCGAAGACCTGCGCGCCGCGCCGGTGGCGTCGCCGGAGCCGAGCCCCTCGCCCGAGCCGACGACTGTGCAGCAGAGGGCCGAACCCGCGTCCGACACCCCGGTTGCCGAGGCCCCCGCGCCCAAGCGCCGCCGCAAAACCGTGCGCGCCGAGCCCGATACCGATAACGAGCTAAGCCTGGAAAACGCCTGAATCCTTGCTGCGTGGTGGGGACGATGGCCCTGTCGCGCTACTCCTCTCCGCCCGGAGCCCCGGCTGCGCTGTCGTGACCGCCACGCGCGCTGGCGAACAGCAGGCCCATCAGCGCGCCGGTCAGCATCATGGTGAAGAACACGCCAGTGCCGACTGCGACGCGCCCTTGCCAGGTTATCGGGGTGCCGAGGGCGCGCATCCAGAGGAGCGCGCCGGCCGCCAGGGCCGATGAAAGGCCCGCATTCCACAACAGCCCCGCTCGGAAGCGCGCCCAATGCGGCGCGCGGCGCTTGCCCGATGCGCCATCGTGGATCATGCTATCCTAAAACCGATAGAGCGAAGGAGAGGTCATGCTGATTTCGCAAATCCTGCATACCAAGGGTGCGGACGTGGTGTGCGTGGCTGGCGATGCAAGCATCGCGCACGCGGTTGAACTGCTGCATCGCCATCGGATCGGCGCGGTGCTGGTGGAGGAGAGCGGACAGGTCGTGGGGGTGCTTTCTGAGCGCGACGTGGTGCGCGCGCTGCACTCGGTGGGCGCGGGCGTACTCGCCCGCACGGTGCGCGACTGCATGAGCGCTCCAGTGCTGACGGTCGATTCGGACGACCGGGTGGATGCAGCGCTGGCGATCATGACCGAGCGGCGCTTCCGGCATTTGCCCGTGCTGCACGGCGGTGCGCTGGCAGGGGTGGTTTCGATCGGCGATCTGGTGAAGGCGCGCATCGACGAGGCCGAACGCGAGGCGGCGGAACTGAAGGACTATATCGCTGCCTGAGGGCGTAGCAGTGCGCGCACTTCGCGCCAGCGCGCGGGGAAGGCGGCGGCGACGATCGCCGCGTATATGGCGGCACCCGCCACGACCTGAAAAGCGAGAAGGCTCGGCCCGGGGCGAAGCGTTTGCCCGAGCGCGAGAACGGCGAGGACCATCGCGCTGCAGACGAGCGCGGGCGGCGCAACGGCCGCGGCAAGCGCACGCGAGGACGCGCCGATGATGCCGAGCGAGCGGTGCGCCGAGATGGCGAACAGCAAGGGGTAGGCGAGCGCCCATGCGGCGGCGATCCCCGATGCACCATATGCGCTGCCCATCCAGAAGGCGGCGGGCATGATGGCCAGCCCTGCGAGCGCATTGCCGAGCTGGACGCGCGGATGGCCGAGCGCGTTGACGGCGGGGCCGAACAGGTTGGCGATGGCGTAAAGCGGCATTGCGAGCGCGAGCAGGCGCACCGGGGTGATGGCATCGGACCATTGCGGGCCGAGCAGCATCGGGACGAGCGCGGTGGCGGTGGCGGCGAGCCCCGCGAAGATCGGGAAGGTGAGGAGGGCCACGAGCCGTGCGGCCTTGAGGAAACCGGCCTGCACTGCAGCGCGGTCGTCGGCGATGCGCGCGTAGGCGCTGAAGCCGACCTCGTTCAGGACGGGGATGAGCTTGGCAACGGGGAGCGCGGCGAGGAACAGCGCGGTCGAATAGAGGCCGACCTCGTGTACGGACAGCCGGCGGCCCGCGATGACGATGTCGGCCTGCGCGTAAAGAAACCAGACAATGCCGTTCAGCGTGACCGCCCCACCGAAATGTACGAGATTGCCGATGGCGCTGAGCTGGAAGCTGGGCAGCGGCAGGCGCGCGCGCGCGGTCCAGAGGACGGCGCGCGCGAGGAGCGGCACAAGCTGGCCCGCGATCAGCGCCCAGACGCCCTGGTGCGCGAGCGCAAGCCCGACCGTGGCGAGCGCGCCCGTGATCGATCCCGCGAGATCGATCAGCGCGGGGGTACGGAAATCGAGATCGCGCTGCGCGAGCGCGGCGGGAACCGCGATCCAGGGGATGAGCAGGTAGGCGAGCGCCTGGACGCGCAGAAGCGTGGCGACGGCGGGCGTGGCGTAATAAGCGGCGGCGAGTGGGGCGAGCGCGAGCTGCAGCGCGGCGAGGCCGAGGTTGATAAGGATGAGGAGGCCGAGAAAGCGGCGGATATCTTGCGG
>JBBQJX010000150.1:0-5329 GCA_038326295.1 Sphingomonadales bacterium | reverse complement strand
CGCGCGGTGGTGGTGGTGCGGCTGGGGGGGGAGGGGGGGGTTTGGCGATCGGTGGGGGCGGGCGGCGGGGCGCGTACCGAGCGGCTGGCGGCGGCGTGGGCGCGGGTGGAGCTGGAGGCGGTGCAGCCCCGGGGCAACCGATTGTGGCTGGCAGAGCGGGGGCGGCGAGTGGCGGTGGGCGGGTTCCTGACCGCGCAGGAGCGAACCGAGGTGGCGGGGCTGATCGGCCAGGGGCTGGAGCGGTGGCGGCGAGGTCCGGTGGGGCGGTAAAGGCCACGAAGGTCACGAAGGTCACGAAGAATGCGTGTTTTGCGGATGTTCGGGGGCCCGCGAGGCGATCCCGCCCGGCTTCGTATCCGGGGGATGGAGAGCGACTTTCCCGATTCTCTCACACCCGATCCTACAATGGAAGAGCGTCCGCCATCGAATATCGACCGTGCGCGCGGCCGTGCAGCCATAGCGCGACTTCGACCGCGCCGTGCGCGAAGACCGATCGGCTTTCGGCGCGGTGCGTGAGTTCGAGCCGCTCGTGATCGCCCAGGAACAGGACCGTATGCTCGCCCGCCGAGGTGCCGCCGCGCAGCGATGCAAAGCCGATCTCGCCATGCCCACGCGCACCGGTGCGCGCGGCCTTGGGCGTCGGCGCGCGCTGGCTACGGCCGCGCGCGACCGCCTCGCCCAGCATCAGCGCGGTCCCCGAGGGGGCATCGAGCTTGGCGGCGTGATGAAGTTCGAGGATCTCGGCGTGCCAGCGCGACAGCCGCGCCGCCGCCTGCTCGGCGAGCGCGGCGAGCACCGCGACGCCCAGGCTGGTGTTGGCCGATTGCAGCACGGCCACCTCGCGCGCAGCCGCGTCGATCGCCTTCATGTGCGGCGCGGACAGGCCGGTGGTGCCGATCAGGATCGGCGTGCGCGCGGCGCAGGCGGCATCGAGGTTGATCGTGAGCGCGGCGGGGGCGGTGAAATCGATCAGCACATCGGACGCGTGCGCCAGCGCGAGCGCGTTCGAGCAGACGATCAGCCCACCACTCAGCCGTTCGCCGACGCACGGATGCCCGGCCGCCTCGACCGCGCCCGCGAGCGTGGCGCGCGGGTTGGCGGCGATGGCCGCGATGATCTCGCGCCCCATGCGGCCGCCCGCGCCGAAGACCCCGAGTTTGACGCCCATGCGTATCGCCCTCCAGTGGCTTGGCCGCTATTAACGCCCGGATGGCCGTGCCGCGCAACATCGTGATTCTGACGGGTGCCGGCGTCAGCGCGGAATCGGGGGTGCCGACGTTCCGCGCGGCAGACGGCCTGTGGGAGGGGCACCGCGTGGAAGATGTGGCGACGCCGCAGGCCTATGCGCGCGATCCGGCGCTGGTGCAGGCCTTCTACGATGCGCGGCGGGCGCATCTGGGGCGGGTGGAACCCAATGCGGCGCACCTGGCGCTGGCGCGACTGGACCGCGAATGGCGGGGCGAACTGCTGCTGGTCACGCAGAATGTGGACGATCTGCACGAGCGCGCCGGATCGGTGCGGCTGCTGCACATGCACGGGCGATTGAAGAGCGCATGGTGTCTGGCGTGCGGCGGGCGGCACGTGTGGGAGGGCACGCTGGGGGACGCGCCCGCGTGTCCGGGGTGCGGCGTGGCGGGGCAGCTGCGGCCCGATATCGTGTGGTTCGGCGAGATGCCCTACGCGATGGAGCGCATCGATGCGGCGCTGGCCGAGTGCGACCTGTTCGTCAGCATCGGCACCTCGGGCGCGGTGTATCCGGCAGCGGGGTTCGTGTCGTGGGCGAAAGCGGCGGGGGCGCGCACGCTGGAGATCAACCTCGAGCCGACCGGCGGCGGCTTCGACGAGGCGCGCGGCGGCAGGGCGGGGGAGCTGGTGCCGATGTGGGTGGGGGAGGTGCTGGGGTAGGCCGCCGTACCAGGTCGTGAACCCATAATGACCGCTGTCGGCGTGAGGGCTGAACGGCGAAGATGGGAGGTTAGCTGTTATTGCTCAACGCTCGGGCAAAAGCCGAGCGAACGGTATCCGTGTCGAACGGAGCAGCGTTTAACTCTGGAAACGATCTCGTTTTGCGGGCAACTTCATTGAGCCGTCCGGCGGTTTTAACTGCGCGATGGCAAGCGCCAAGAGTTGCGTCATTCGATGACCAGCCAACCTCATTAAAAAAACCGTTGTAAAAGGCGCGAAAGACCTGATCCCGCGCGGCGAAATATCCCACGACCAGTTCTAACTGTTCCACTGCCGCGCCGACCAGTAACGCATCCTTGTCTGCGCCAAGTCTGTGAAGCCACACACGGGCAAGCGAGAGGGCTTCATCGATGCGCTTGTCGCTGCTCTGAATGACCTCGACTGACGCGCTCGTTCCTTCGTCCCAAATGGTTACCCAACCATCTTCAAAGTCAATCGAATGGGGAAGGCCATCTTCAAGCCGAATGATTGCCTCGCCACCCACGGGAACCTCAAATTCATCGCACTGCAATTCGATGAAGATCGTGAGAGGACGGGTGCCTTTATTCCTTATGGGTAAGCGCATGTCGCCGTATCGCCTCGAAAGCGCCAAGCTGCCATTATAACCCAATGTCCGCAATTGGGGCGGTAGCGGAACGGCCGCTTTATGATTCTACGACCCAGTTTCCGCCCAGTTCCAGATCAGCGATCCGGGCGGCGCAGCGGCTGCGGGCCACCGGCGAGCGGGAGCCTGTTCTCGTCGATGAGAGAGCCGGCCTTCATGACCAGCCGGATGTCGCGGGCGTTGCCGATATCACGCGTGGGGTCCGAGTTCAGCAGCACCGCGTCCGCGATCTTGCCTGGCTCGATGCTGCCGAGTGTGTCCTCACGGCCCAGAAAGCGCGCGCCGTTCAGCGTGGCGATCCGCACGATGTCGGCGGCCGGGATGCCGGCCATCTGGAGAAGCTCCATCTCACGGTGAACGGCGGGGCCGATTGTCTGGTCGGTGCCGACCGCGATGATCCCGTGCGCCTGATGGATCTTGCGCAGATTGTCCTGCGCGATGGGCGTCATCAGCTTCATCCACCACGTCCAGGGACGCGTCTTCCACTCTGCCGCCGTCTTGCCGCGCAGTTCGGCGATGTCGGCGCTGCCGAGCGACGCCTTGTAGAGCGGCTGATCGAGATATTCCGGGTGCTCGACAAGACGGCTATAGCCTTCGCCGATGGTGAGCGTCGTTGCCATCGGCGTCTTGCGCGCGCCCATCAGCCTCGCGAACTCCTCGCTGATCGGGCCCTGGATTACGGGGTGCGCGAGGCTGTCCGCGCCCGCCATGATCGCCTCGGTTGCGCGCAGTTCGCTCGAGGTGTGGACGGTGGAGCGGATGCCGTGCTGGTTATAATAAAGGATGATGTGCTGCATCAGATCGGCGGGGAGCAGCGTGATCATCGGCCGCGCACCCCAGCCATGCTCGTCATAGGTCAGCTTGATGATGTCGGGCTTCTGCTCGGCAATCTGCCTGTCGAGCACGGCCTTCGCCTGAGGCCAGCTGTCGACCGTGACCGCCATCTCCGAGCCGTGACTGCCTGGATAGGTGACGAGGCTTCCGGTCGCGAGGATGCGCGGCGACAGGATCTTGCCCGCGCGTTCGTCCGCGCGCATCCCCAGGATGTAATCCGCACGGTTCCCGGCGTCGTACACGGTGGTGACGCCCGAATAGAGGAAACTTGCCAGTGCCGAGAGGCCCTGCTCGCGCGAGGCCTTGTCGCCGCGACCGCCGCGCAGATGGATGTGCACGTCGATCAGCCCGGGAATGAGGTACCGACCCGTGGCGTCGATCTTGCGGCCGGTGAGCTTCGGCGCGCCCGCCGTCGACACGATGGTGGTGAAGCGCCCGTTCGCGATCCCGACCGTCATATGCTGCTGCACCGGCTGGCCGGTGCCATCGATCAGCGTCACATTCTCGATGACGAGATCCTCCGCCGCCGCGCTGCGCGCCAGCCCGGCGACGGCGAGGATAACCAGCGTGAGTTGTGCGAGCCGACGTTTGATCATGTGGTCTATTCCCTGCCAAAGCGCCGTTCAGTTCGAGGACAATGCCGCCGCGCACGGAGAAAGTCACTTTCGTCACCGCGTAAATATCGGCGACCGGATCGGCATCGAGCGCGATCGCGTCGGCCACCCGTCGCGCCGACCGTCGCCCGGCCACGCTGGCGCGCCGCGCTGCATCCTCCTAAATAACCGCGATGGAAGATTTCGTCCTCGTCGACAGTACCGAAGTCGGACGCCCGCCCGAACGCATCGTGCTCCACGGCGCGGACGCCTTCGCGGGCATGCGCGCGGCGGGTCAGCTCGCCGCCGCCACGCTCGATATGCTCGTCCCTCATGTGGTGCCCGAAGCGGTCACCGACGATCTCGATGCGATGATCCGCGAATTCCAGCTCGCGAACGGCGGCGTGCCCGCCACGCTCGGCTACCGCGGCTATCCCAAATCCTCGTGCATGAGCGTCAACCACGTCGTCTGCCACGGCATCCCCGGCCCCAGGCGGCTGAAGGCGGGCGATATCGTCAACGTCGATGTGACCGTGGTGCTCGATGGCTGGCACGGCGATACCAGCCGCATGTTCACTGTGGGCGATGTCGGCGTCAAAGCCCGCCGCCTGATCGACGTCACGTTCGAAGCCATGTGGCGCGGCATCCGTGCGGCCAAACCCGGCGCGCGTCTGGGAGACGTCGGCTACGCGATCCAGTCCTTCGCCGAAGCCCAGCGCTGCTCGGTCGTCACCGATTTCTGCGGCCACGGCATCGGCCGCCAGTTCCACATGCCCCCCAACATCGTCCACGCGGGCCTTCGCGGATTGGGCGTGCAGCTCCGTTCGGGCATGATCTTCACGATCGAGCCGATGATCAACGCGGGCAAGGCGACCACCAAGACGCTCGACGACGGATGGACCGCCGTCACGCGCGATCGCCAGCTCTCCGCGCAGTTCGAGCATATGGTCGGCATCACGCAGGAAGGCTGCGAAGTGTTCACGCTCTCCCCCGCCGGTTTCGACAAACCGCCCTATACGGCCGCCTGACCATGGTCTGCGAGGCGGACCCCGCGCGCGTCCGGACCATGCCCGCCAGCTTCGCCTATCGCGTCTCGGCGCGCGGCGTCGAAACGCTCACCCTCGCCCAGGCCGAAGCTGCGTACGCGGACAAAGGGCTGCTGTGGGTTCACGTCGATGGCAATGATGCAGCGTGCCTCGCCTGGCTCGATACGCAGTCACACCTCGCCGCTCCGGTGGCCGAGGCGCTCCAGGCGATGGAAACGCGCCCGCGCGCGACGCCGATGTCCGGCGGCGCGATCGTCAACCTGCGCGGCCTCGCCACGCACCGCGAC
>JBBQJX010000149.1:0-5351 GCA_038326295.1 Sphingomonadales bacterium | reverse complement strand
CTATGGGCCTCTTACGCTACCGAGTTCCTCGGTGCGTGCGCTCCTGCGCGCGCACTCGCCGTCGTCGCGCGTGCGCGTCTTGCGCGTGGCGACATCCCGGGACTCGATGCGATCGAGCTGAGCGCGCTGACGGACTTGGGCGAAACGCGAACCGCAGCTGCGCGCTTCATCGCCCTCCCCGTGGCCGCCGACGACGGCCCGCTCCGCCACACGCGCATCCGCCACCTGATCGCGCGCGGCGAACCGCACGCCGCCGCGCGGCTTGCCGAGGCGACCGTGGCCGCGCCGGGCGGAGAGGGGGCATGGCCGCTGCTCGCCACCGCGTGGGCGATGACGCGCGATCCGCGTCACGAATGGCTCCTAGGTGATCCCGCGCTGGTAGGCGTGTACGATCTTGGCGATCCGCCCGCCGGTCTCGCGGATGCGCTGCGCGCGCTCCATGTGACTCGCATCGAGCCGCCCGAGCAATCGCTGCGCGGCGGAACGCAGACCGATGGCGATCTCCTCGGCCGCGAGGACGCCCCGGTCGTCGCGTTGCGTAGCTTGCTCGACTCTGCAATCGCCGCGCACATCGCGCAGCTCCCCCCGCCTCCACCCGACGCTTCTCCCGGCCTCGCCCACCCCATCCTGTCGCGCCCGCGTGGCGAGCGCACCCGCTTCACCGGCAGTTGGTCGGTCCGGCTGACCGGTGAAGGCCACCACATCGATCATGTCCACCCCAAAGGCTGGTTCAGCTCGGCCTATTACGTCTCCCTGCCCAATATCGAGGGCACGCAGGGTTGGCTCCGTCTCGGTCAACCGCCTCCCGCGCTCGCCTCCGGTCTGGAACCGATCCGCCGAGTCGAACCCAAACCCGGACGGCTCGTCCTCTTCCCATCGATCCTGTGGCACGGTACCGAGCCCTTCCCGGCGGGCGAACGCCTCACCGTGGCTTTCGACGTCGTCCCCCTGATCTAATCCTGCGCATACCAGGCGCGCCGCGCCAGCATCATCGCGGCCACCGCGCTTCGCTCTGCCGCGTTCAGATACGGGTTCCACACATCGAGGATCAGGATCGTCCGCGTGGCGTCGGCCTCGTTCATCGCTTCATGCTCGATCGTGTCGTCGAACACCCACGCCTCGCCCATGCGCCAGTCCCGCCGCGTGTTGCCCACCCGGAACCACGCGGGCCCGGGCAGTTCCAATGGCAGATGCACCACCGCGCGCGTGTTCGCCGATCCGGTATGCGGCGGGATCGCGGTGCGCGGTGCCAGCGCGGAGAACATGACCGTAGGTCCGAAGCCCGGCTGATCGAGCAGCGGCAGCCGCTCGATCAACGCTGCGGTGCCGGGACATGCCGAGCAAACTTCGGCGAAGCGCGTGCCGTCGCGCCACAGATACAGCGTGCTCCACGCCGCCGATCCGTTCAGCGCGGCCCACTGGTTGACCGGCACCCCGGGAGGGAACTCGATGTAGGGGGCGAACGCGTCCCCTAACACGCGGCGCGCGGCCGCGAGTTCGGCGGCGATCATAGGGGTGGCGGCCTCGAGCTCGCCCAGCCACGGGAAGAGCGCGCGATCGAAAAACGGGATCGCGGGCAGGCCCGGATAGTGGAGCAGCAGCGGTTCCTGCCGACATATGCGCGCAGTCCCGGCGAAGATCGAGCCCGCTTCGTCGGCGCGCGCGCCCGCGTCGAGCGGAGCCAGCGCCCGTGCGATCGCCGCGTCCAGCCCGCGCGAATCCTCGGCGACGAGCGCGCGCGCGCGCGCTAGCGGGGCCGTCAGGGTCGCAGGGAGACGCTCCGCAGGCGGTGCCCCCATGACGATATCGCGCAGCAATCGTGCTGCCTCGCCATTCTTCCCCATTCGCTGCAGCAGCAAGCCCTTGGAGAGCAGCGCCACGAAATGACCCGGGACCAGCTCCAGTGCGCTGTCGATCAGCGCAAGGGCGTCATCCAACCGACCCGCCGCCTTTGCCGTCGCCGCTTCGCCCAATACCGAGTCGGCATCACGCACCCGAGCGCGGGCCGCCGCCTTGGAGCTGCCGCTGCTCGAAATCCTTGCGATCGTCGCGCGCACGATTCTCCCAGTCCTGCGCGGTCCCGCACTCCCGGTGACCGCCCAGGCGCGAGCCGATCTGCTCGATCGTGCGGCAGATCAGTTTGGGTTTCGCTGGCTTGGCCGCGGGCGTGGCGACCGCATTCGGCTCGGGATCGGAAACCGCGAGCGCCGGTGTGGCGGACGCAAGAAGGACGGCAACGGACAATGCACGGATCATGAATGCCTCCACCAGTGACAAGGCGCGAGCAAGGTTGCGCCGTTCTCCATCCAAGCCCAATCCGGTGCGCTTTGTCCAGCCTGCTCTCAGCTGGTCGCGACTGCCAGCTCGAGCCGCCCATCCCCCTCGTCCACGCGCACCGTCGCTCCGTCCGCCACCTGCCCGCCCAGGATCAGGTCCGCCAGCGGGTCCTGGACGTTCCTCTGCATCGCGCGCTTCAGCGGTCGCGCGCCGTACACCGGATCATATCCCACCCGCCCCAGCCAGCGCCGCGCCGCATCGGTCAGCTCCAGCCCGATCTTGCGGTCCTTCAGCAGCCGCCGGACGCGCTCCAGCTGCAGATCGACGAT
Source organism: Sphingomonadales bacterium (assembly GCA_038326295.1). GTDB lineage: Bacteria > Pseudomonadota > Alphaproteobacteria > Sphingomonadales > Sphingomonadaceae > JAVVHE01. The sequence goes on along the minus strand of JBBQJX010000149.1, from coordinate 2,745 downwards.
CGGGCCCATATGGTCCTGCGCGAGCCGGTGGAACAGCACGATCTCGTCGAGGCGGTTCAGGAACTCTGGCCGGAAATGCGCGCGCACCGCGTCCATAACCTTGTCTTCGGCGGCGGTTACCGGCGTGCCATCGGGCAGCGCGGCGATGAACTGCGAGCCGAGATTGGAGGTCAGGATGATCAGCGTGTTGGTGAAATCGACCGTGCGCCCCTGCCCGTCGGTCAGCCGCCCATCGTCGAGCACCTGCAGCAGGATGTTGAACACATCCGCATGCGCCTTCTCCACCTCGTCGAACAGCACCACCTGATAGGGCCGACGCCGCACCGCCTCGGTCAGCACGCCGCCTTCCTCATACCCGACATAGCCCGGCGGCGCGCCGATCAGGCGGGCGACCGCGTGCTTCTCCATGAACTCGCTCATGTCGATCCGCACCATCGCGGCATCGTCGTCGAACAGGAATCCAGCGAGCGCCTTGGTCAGCTCAGTCTTGCCCACGCCCGTCGGGCCGAGGAACAGGAACGAGCCCAGCGGCCGCCCCGGATCCTGCAGTCCCGCGCGCGCGCGGCGCACCGCCGCCGAGACCGCGCGCACGGCGGCCTCCTGCCCGATCACGCGCTTGCCCAGCGCCGCCTCCATGCCCAGCAGCTTCTCGCGCTCGCCCGCCAGCATCCGTTCCACCGGAATGCCCGTCCAGCGCGCCACCACGCCCGCGATGTCGTCGGCGGTCACCTCCTCGCGCACCATCGCGCCCGCGCCCGCTTCTTCCGCCACCACCAGATCGCGCTCCAGTCCAGGGATGACGCCGTAGGTCAGCTCGCCCGCGCGCGCATAATCACCACGCCGTTGCGCCTGCTCAAGTTCGAGCCGGGCGGCTTCCAGCGCCGCCTTTACCTTCGAAGCGCCCGCCAGCTTCTCCTTCTCGCCCTGCCAGCGCGTCGTCAGCGCGCCCGATTGCTCCTCCAGCCCCGCCAGCTCGGCCTCCAGCGTACTCAGCCGGTCGCGCGAGGGGGCATCGGTCTCGCGCTTCAACGCCTCGCGCTCGATGCGCAGCTGCACGATCCGCCGATCTAGGTTCTCGATCTCCTCGGGCTTGCTCTCCACCTCCATGCGCAACCGCGAAGCCGCCTCGTCCATCAGGTCGATCGCTTTATCGGGCAGGAAGCGGTCCGCGATATAACGGTTGCTCAGCGTCGCCGCCGCCACCAGCGCGCCATCGGTGATGCGCACATGGTGGTGCTGCTCGTACTTGTCGCGCAGGCCCCGCAGGATCGAGATCGTGTCCTCCACGGTGGGCTCGCCGACGAACACCGGCTGAAAGCGGCGTTCCAGCGCGGCGTCCTTCTCGATATGCTTGCGATATTCGTCGAGCGTCGTCGCCCCGATGCAGTGCAGCTCCCCCCTCGCCAGCGCGGGCTTGAGCAGGTTGGACGCATCCATCGCCCCCTCGCCTTTCCCTGCGCCCACGAGCGTGTGCATCTCGTCCACAAACAGGATGATCTCGCCCTCGCCCGCGCGAACCTCGTCGAGCACGCCCTTCAGCCGCTCCTCGAACTCGCCGCGATATTTCGCCCCCGCGATCAGCGCGCCCATGTCGAGCGACATCAGCCGCTGGTCCTTCATGCCGTCGGGCACGTCGCCGTGGACGATCCGCAGCGCCAGCCCTTCGACGATCGCGGTCTTGCCCACCCCCGGCTCGCCGATCAGCACCGGATTATTCTTGGTGCGCCGTGCGAGCACCTGGATGGTGCGGCGGATTTCCTCGTCGCGCCCGATCACCGGATCGAGCTTGCCGTCGCGCGCCGCCTGGGTGAGATCGCGCGCGAATTTCTTCAGTGCGTCGTAGCGGTCCTCGGCACTCGAAGTGTCTGCAGGCCGACCCTTGCGCAGCGTCTCGATCGCGGTGTTGAGCGCCTCGGGCGTCACATGCGCCGCCTTCATCGCCGCATTGCCGGATAGCGCGAAGGCGAGGAGCAGGCGTTCGACGGTGACGAAACTGTCGCCCGCTTTCGTTGCGACCTGCTCTGCCTGATCGAGCAGCCGCACCGTATCATTGTCCCACGCGGTCTGCTGCGCCCCCGAACCGCTCACCGCCGCCACCCGCGCCAAAGCCCGATCGACCTCGGCGACCGCCAGCTGCGGCTGCCCTCCGGCGGCCCGGATCAGCCCGGCGGCCATCCCCTGCTCATCTTCGAGCAGCGCTTTTAGCACATGGTCGGGCGTCACCCGCTGATGGCTCATCCGTATGGCGACCGTCTGCGCCGACTGCAGGAACCCCTTGGCGCGCTCGGTGAATTTCTCGATGTTCATGGGGCGGGAGATGGGTGTGGTTTTTCGGTGACACAAGGGCAATCCCTCTCCCTCGCTCCGCTGCGCTCCGCATTTCCGTCCCCCCGAAAGGGGGAGGGGGGCCGGGCCGCAAAGTCCACCCTCCCCTACTGCGGGGAGGGAAATGCGACCCGAGGGAGCGAGGGAGAGGGAGCGATGGTGCCGCGTGTACGCCTACGCTCCGGCCAGCGCCCCCCCCAAATCCGCCTCCAGATCGCCCACCGCCTCCAGCCCCACACTCACGCGCAGCAGCCCATCGGTAATCCCCGCCGCCGCGCGTGCTTCCGCCGCCATCCCCGCGTGCGTCATCGTGGCGGGGTGCGAGATCAGCGTCTCGACGCCGCCGAGCGACTGCGCGGGGATCAGCAGGCGCACGCCGTTAATCACCGCGCGTGCCGCCGCGAGGCCGCCCGCAAGCTC
>JBBQJX010000148.1:0-5352 GCA_038326295.1 Sphingomonadales bacterium | reverse complement strand
CGGCGTGACGAAGAAGCTCTCGCGCCGGGTGGCGCGGGCGGCGACGAGCGCGGCAAAACTGGCGGTACCCGCGCGAAGCGTTTCCAGATGGAGCTGTTCTGCGGGCGGGAGATCGGAGCCCCTGCGAACGCTCCGGATGGGCACACGCTGGCCGGGCTGCTCGTAAAAGCCGAGCGCACCAGTGCCACGCGGCAGCGCGGAGAGCCGTTCGATCCCGTCGATTACGCGGCCGACCAGCGTGACGTTGCGATCCAGCCCGCGCGGCGTGGCTCCGATGGTTGCGTAAAGCTCCGCCCCGTTGCCGCTATCGGCGGCGTCGCCGCGCCCGACGCCGACCATGCCGTAACAATGCACCAGCCACGCGCGGCCGCGCGCGGGATCGAGCGCGATGGGCCAAGCCGCGCCGGTGTAAGCGTGCGCGGGAGCATAGCCGTCCGCGCCAGGGACCGGGGTGCGGGCGAGATCGGCATCGGCGCGCCCCCATTCGGGCGCGAGCTTGGGCACGACGCCGGGCGGGAGCGGCTTCTTCTCGGTCGCGTCGCCCCATTGGACGACGTAATTGTCCTGGACGCGGTTGATGCTGGTCCCATCGAACCAGCGCGCCGCCGTGAGCGCCTCGATGTTCGCGACATGATGCGGGGCGAAATCGGGGGCGAGTGCGATCACCACGCGCCCGCCATCCGCAAGCGTGAGGTAGAGGAGATCGGATTGGGAGAAAGCCTGCCAGTCGGCGGCTGGTGCGTGGGCGATCACATCGGCGATCGTCGGGGCGGGCGCAGGCGCGGCGGCGAGCGCGAGGAGCGCGGCCCCCGTCAGCCACGCCTTCACGCCGCCACCCGTTCGACCGCCAGATCGACCAGCGGATGTGTCAGCCGGGACAGCATTTCCTTGGGCACGACCTGCCACACGCTCCCGCGCCGCGCCTCCCATTCGTCGAGAAGCGTCGAAGCCCATGCGCTCCCCGTCGCGGCCGCGTGCGATGCGATCAGGTGCTTGAGCTCGCCCTCCCAATGCGTCGACGCGAGGCGGTGCAGCACCACTGTCTCGGGATTGACGCGCGCGGGGAAGCGCCCGTCCTCGTCGAGCACGAAGGCCATCCCGCCTGTCATGCCAGCCGCGAAATTGTCGCCCGTGGGGCCGAGGAGGACAACTGTGCCGCCGGTCATATACTCCACGCCGTTTGCACCGCAGCCTTCGACCACGGCGATCGCGCCCGAGTTCCGCACCGCGAAGCGCTCGCCCGCCTGGCCTGCCGCGTACAGCGTGCCCGAGGTCGCGCCATACAGGCAGGTATTGCCGAGGATGCTGTTCTCGTTCGACGCGAGCGGACTGGAAATCACCGGGCGCACGATGATCGTTGCGCCCGAAAGCCCCTTGCCGACATAATCGTTCGCTTCGCCGAACAGTTCGAGCGTGAGGCCCTGGACGGCGAATGCGCCCAAAGACTGCCCCGCCGAGCCTTGCAGGCGGACGTGCAGGTGCCCGGGCGCGAGGCCGGTCATCCCCCAACGACGCACGATCGCCGACGAGGTGCGCGTACCGACCGCGCGGTGCGTATTCCTGACTGCATAGGCGAGCTGGATGCGCTCGCCGCGCTCGAACAGCGGTGCGGCGTCGGTGAGGATCGATGCGTCGAGCGTATCCGGCACCGGGTTGCGCCAGATGGTGAGGCTAAAGCGGCGTTCGTGTTCGGGAGCGTCGACGCGCGCCAGCACCGGGTTCAGATCGAGATCGTCCAGATGCTCTGCGCCGCGTCCGACCTGGGTGAGGAGATCGGTGCGGCCGACGGCTTCATCGAGGCTGCGCAGGCCGAGGCGCGCGAGGGTTTCGCGCGTTTCCTCGGCGATGAAGGTCATCAGGTTGATGACCTTTTCGGGGCTGCCGCCGAACCTGGCGCGCAGATTTTCGTCCTGCGTGCAGACGCCGACGGGGCAGGTGTTGGAATGGCACTGGCGCACCATGATGCACCCCATCGCGACGAGGCTGAGCGTGCCGATGCCGAACTCTTCGGCGCCGAGCATCGCGGCGATGACGATATCGCGGCCGGTTTTCAGCCCGCCATCGGTGCGCAGACGGACGCGGTGTCTGAGGCCGTTGAGCGTGAGCACCTGGTTGACCTCGGCGAGGCCCATTTCCCACGGGGCACCCGCATATTTGATGCTGGTCTGCGGCGATGCGCCGGTGCCGCCGACATGCCCGCTGATCAGGATCACGTCGGCGTGCGCCTTCGCCACACCCGCCGCGACGGTGCCGATGCCGGCGGCCGAGACCAGCTTGACGCACACGCGCGCGTCCGGGTTGATCTGCTTCAGATCGTAGATGAGCTGTGCGAGGTCCTCGATCGAATAGATATCGTGATGCGGCGGCGGGCTGATGAGCATGACGCCGGGGGTGGAATGGCGCAGGCGGGCGATCATCTCGGTTACCTTGAAACCGGGCAGCTGACCGCCTTCGCCGGGCTTGGCGCCTTGCGCCACCTTGATCTCGATCTCGGTGCAGGCGTTGAGGTACTCCGCCGTCACGCCGAAGCGGCCGCTGGCGATCTGCTTGATCGTGCTGTTGGCGTTGTCTCCGTTCGCGCCGGGCTTGTAGCGCGCCGGGTCTTCGCCCCCCTCCCCGCTCACCGCCTTGGCACCGATACGGTTCATTGCGATGGCGAGCGTCTGATGCGCCTCGGGGCTGAGCGCGCCGAGCGACATGCCCGGCGTGACGAACCGCCGGCGGATCGCGGTCACGCTCTCCACTTCGTCGAGCGGCACGGCGTGGGTGGGCACGAAGTCCATCAGATCGCGCAGCGCCACGGGCGGCGCGGCGGCAATGGCGGCGCTGAACTTCCTGTACGCGGTATAGCTGCCGCTGGTGCACGCCGCCTGCAGCAGATGGATCGGTTCGGCCGAATAGGCATGCGCCTCGCCGCCCGTCCGTTGCCGATAGAAGCCCCCCGCCTCCAGCCGCACGACGGGTTCGTTCCACGCGGCTTCGTGGCGCATCATCGCGTTGATGTGCAGGCTTTCATAGCCTTCGCCCGAGATGCGCCCCGGCAAGCCCGGCATCAGATCGTTCAGGATCGCGCGGCTCAGCCCCACCGCTTCAAAGTTATAACCGCCCCGGTACGAGGCGATGACCGCGATGCCCATTTTGGCGATGATCTTGAGCAGACCGTCGCCCACCGCCTTGCGGTAGCGCGTGACGCACTCGTCCAGCTTCAACGAATTAAACAGGCCGCGCGCGTGCCGGTCGGCGATTGCTTCCTGCGCCAGATAGGCGTTGACCGTCGTCGCCCCCACACCCACCAGCACCGCGAAATAATGGGTGTCGAGGCACTGCGCCGCGCGCACGTTGATGCTGGCGAAGGTGCGCAGGCCCGCGTTTACCAGATGGCTGTGCACGGCGGCGGCCGCGAGGATCATCGCGATGGCGGTGCGGTCCGGCCCGATCGCCTCGTCGGTGAGGAACAGTTCTACCCTGCCGCCACGCACATGCGCTTCCGCCTCGGCGCGCACGCGCGCGATCGCCGCGCGCAGGGCTTCGGGCCCGCCATCGGCGACGAAGGTGCAGTCGATCTCGGCGACACGTGCGCCGAAGCGCGCCTTCAGCAGGCCCCATTCCTTGTTGGTCAAGACCGGGCTGTCGAGCACCAGCACCTCGGCGCGTTCCACCTCGCGGTCGAGGATATTGCCGAAATTGCCGAAGCGGGTCTTGAGCGACATGACCCGCCCTTCGCGCAGCGGATCGATCGGCGGGTTGGTTACCTGCGCAAAATTCTGGCGGAAGAAGTGGCTCATGCAGCGCGGCCGGTCGCTGATCACGGCCAGGGGCGTATCGTCCCCCATCGAGCCGATGGCTTCCTTGCCGTCGATCACCATGGGGCTAAGGATCAGCTCCATATCCTCGTGCGTGCGCCCGGCGGCGACGAGGCGGCGCTTCAATTCCGCCACGCTGTAGCCGCAACCCGCCTCGGGCGCGTCCGCCCCGGGCAGGTCGCCCACGCCTACGAAATCGCCGACCCAATCGGCATAAGGCGCCTCGCCCGCGATGCGATCCTTGAGCGCGCGGTCGTCGAAGAAGCCGCCGGCGTGCAGATCGACACCGATCATCTGCCCCGGTCCCAGCCGTCCCTTGCGCACGATGTCCTTCTCGGGGATCGCGACCAGCCCGGCCTCCGATCCCGCCACCAGCAATCCGTCGCGCGTCAACAGGAAGCGCATCGGGCGGAGCGCGTTGCGGTCCATGCCCACCATCGCCCAGCGCCCATCGGTCATGGCGAGTGCGGCCGGGCCGTCCCACGGCTCCATCACGCTCGAAAGATACGCGTACATCGCGCGGTGATCGTCGGGCAAACCGTCCTGCTGCCCCCACGCTTCGGGCACAAGCATCAGCTTGGCGGTCGGCGCATCGCGCCCCGCGCGCACGATCGTCTCGAACACCGCGTCGAGCGCAGCCGTGTCGGATGCGCCCGCCGGGATCACGGGCTTGATGCACTCGGCATGTTCGCCGAACGCGAGGGAGGCCATGCGCACCTCGTGGCTTTTCATCCAGTTCTTGTTGCCGCGCACGGTGTTGAGTTCGCCATTGTGCGCGAGGCAGCGGAACGGCTGTGCGAGCCACCACTGAGGGAAGGTGTTGGTGCTGTAACGCTGATGGAAAATGGCGAAGCGGCTGATGAAATCGGGGTGGAGCAGATCGGGATAGAAGTCCGCGATGTTCTGCGCGAGGAACAGTCCCTTGTAGACGATCGTGCGACTGCTGAGCGAACACATGTAGAAGGCGGGGATCTGGGCGGCGATCACGCGCTTTTCGATGCGGCGGCGGATCAGGTACAGTGTTTTCTCGAACTCGTCCTGCATCGCGGGATCGTGCGGCCCCGCGATCATGATCTGTTCGATCTCGGGCCGGGTGGCGATCGCCTTGGGGCCGATCACGCGCGTGTCCACCGGCACCTGCCGCCAGCCGTGCACCGCGTAACCGAAATCGATGATGACCGATTCCACGATCGTGCGGCACGCCTCCTGATCGTTCAGGTTGGTGCGCGGCAGGAACACCTGCCCCACGCCGAGCAGCCGCCCGCCCGGCCTGTGTCCGGCGCGCGCGATATGCGTCTGGAAGAAGCCGACGGGCAGCTCCACCATCACCCCCGCGCCGTCGCCCGTCTTGCCATCCGCATCGACCGCGCCCCGGTGCCAGACATTGCCCAGCGCCTCGATCGCCAGATCGACAATGCGGCGCGACGGGGTGGCGGTGGTCGAAGCGATCAGCCCGACGCCGCACGCGTCATGCTCGTCGGCGGGATCGTAGAGGCCGAAGGCGGGGGGGGGAGAGGCGTCAGCGTTCATCAATCAGATGCTCCTCTTC
>JBBQJX010000147.1:0-5354 GCA_038326295.1 Sphingomonadales bacterium | reverse complement strand
CGCCGGGCGCCACGAAGCGCGCCAGATTGTCGACATGCCCGTCGGTATGATCGCCCGCCAGCCCCTCGCCGAGCCACAGCAGCCGCTCAATCCCCAGATCGGCGTGCAGCCGCGCCTCGATCTGGGCGCGGTCCATGCGCGGATTGCGGTTGGGGTTGAGCAGGCACTGCTCGGTCGTCACCGCCAGCCCCGTGCCGTCGACGTCGATCGCGCCACCTTCGAGCACCCAGTCATGCGCCACAAACGGCACGCCGAGCGCCCCGGCCATCCCCGCCGCCACCTCGGCGTCGCCATCGAGCAGATATTTCCCCCCCCAGCCGTTGAAGCGGAACCCCGCCGCCCGCGCGCCGCCAGCCCCATCGTCCAGCAGGATCGCCCCCGTGTCGCGCAGCCAGATGTCGCCGAACAGCGCACGCCGCACCTCGACATCCGCCCCCGCCAATGCGGCGCGCGCATCCGCCTCCGCCTCGTCGTTCGCCGCCAGCACAATCACGCGCTCGCCCTGCGCCAGTGCGCGCACCATCGCGCCCACCGCCACCCGCGCGGGCGCGAGGTTTTCCGCCCACAGCTCGGCATGGCTCGGCCACGCGGTCCACATCGCCGCATGCGGTGCCCATTCGGGCGGCTGCCGCCAGATCACGGCCGCCCCGCCGCCTCGCCCTTGCCAGGTGCGCTCACCGCAGGCTGCCCCTCACGCGAGGCATCGCGGACCGCGCGGAATTCCGCCGTCGGATACCAGTTCGGCCACGCGCGCGACATCGCCAGCTGGCGGCCGATATTGTAATACAGCGCCAGATCCTCGATCGCGCCCGACCAGTCCCAGTTCTCGTCATACTCGTCCGACGGCTGGTGATAGCGGTGCGCGGTATAATCGTCGTGCGCCGCCTGGCCGAACGCCTTGCCCTTGCCGCGCACGTCGATCCCGCTCCCCGCATCGAGCATCGGCACGCCGAGCTTGGCGAAGCTGAAATGATCGGACCGGTAGTAATAGCCTTTTTCGGGCGTCGGCTCGGGTTCGATGCGGCGCGATTGCCGCGCGGCGGCCGCCGCCAGCATCGGCTCCAGCTCGGATTTGCCCGCGCCCACCACCACCACGTCGCTCGTCCGGCCGATCACGTTCAGCCCGTCCATGTTGACGCCGCCCACCGTCATCGCCAGCGGCACCAGCGGATGCGCGGCGTAATAGCCCGAACCCAGCAGCCCGCTCTCCTCGCCCGTCACCGCTAGGAACAGCATCGATCGCGCCGCCGGACCCGCTGCGGCGTGCGCCTTCGCCAGCGTCAGCAGCGCCGCCACCCCGCTCGCATTGTCCACCGCGCCGTTGCAGATGCCATCGCCATTAGGCGCGGGCGGGCAATGGCCCAGATGGTCCCAGTGCGCGGTGTAGAGGACATATTCGCCCGGCCTCGTCCGTCCCGGCAGAAGGCCCGCCACGTTGCGCGATTGCAGCTGTTTCACCGCATTGCCCGAAGCCGCACTCATCGTCAGCGGAAGCGCAACGCCGCGAAACCCCGCCGTACCCGCGCGCGCCTCGGCCTGCGCCAGCGTCATCCCCGCGCTGCGCAGCAGCCGGTCGGCGGCGGGCCCCGCGATCCATCCCTCGAACACCGGACGGCTCGCGCCGCCATCGTCGCGCGCGCGGTCGAGCTGCGGGCCCGCCCAGCTGCTCGATGGCACGCTCCATGGGTAAGCGGCGGGCTGCTCCTGGTGGATCACCAGCACGGCGGCGGCACCACGCCGCGCCGCCTCGTCATGCTTATAGTCCCAGCGCCCGTAATACGTCATCGCGCGCCCGCCGAACGCGCCCTGGCCCACCGGATTGCGCCAGTCGGGATCGTTCACCAGCACCAGCACCGTCTTGCCGCGCACGTCCAGCCCGGCATAATCGTCCCACCCGCGTTCGGGCGCGTGGATGCCGTAACCCGCGAACACGATCGGGCTGCCCTTCACGGTCGCCTGCGGCGTGGTACGCTTCGTCCCCGCTACGAAGTCGCGCCCGCTTACCAGCGGCGCGGGCGCGCCCTTGCCCGTGATGGTCATCGTCAGGCCCGCATCCAGCTGCGTCTGCGTCAGCGGCACCGTCTGGAACCAGTCCGCGCCGTTGCCCGGCTTCAGCCCGGCCTTCGCCATCTCGGCGGCGATATACCGGACCGTCTTCTCCTCCGCCGCCGTCCCCGGCTTGCGACCCTCATACGCATCCGACGAAAGCGTGCGCGTATGATCGCGCAGCGCATGCTCGTCGATCTCGGTCGTCGCCGCGAACGGCTGACCCGGCGGACGCTTGCGCGCGTCGGCTCCGTCCGCGCACACGGCGAAAAGTAACAGCGCGGGCAGCAGCGGGGAACGGGTCATCGGGCGGATCTCCTGCGATCCCCTGCGTTAGCGCGCGCGCGTGTCGCCTGCCAAGGCTCAGTTATTTGGTCGCGTTATACGCGAGTTCGTCCGGCGTAAGCTGGAAGCCCACCAGAACCTCGAAGCTCGCGAGCTTCACCGCGTCACGCACCTTGGGTTCGGCAAGCGGATCGGTCGCCGCGTCCGCCTCGCCCGGCTTACGCTCGCGCGTGACCAGGCGGTTGATGTCGCCCGGCAACGCGGCCGCACTGCGCGCCACTGCGGTGAAGGCCGCCCCCCGCCCGACCGCACGCGCCTGTCCTGCCGCGAAGTCCAGCCGCACGGGCACGGTCTGCTTCGTCACCACGACATCGCCCCCACGCGTCACCGCGATGAACACGGGTAACGTCACCGCCTCCGCCGCGCGCGCATCGCGCCGCTGGGCCACCACGTCGAACGTCACGCGCGTAGCAATATCGGGGTTTCCTTCCACGCACGCGCCGCGCAGATCGGTGATCGTCGCGGTCATCGCCAGCGCATTAGCCTCGCGGCTGAGCGTTGGGGAAAAGCGCGTCACGTCGCCCGCATATTGCGCGACCGAGACCGCCGGGCACAGCGAGCGCTTGACCACGAACGGATCGCGCGCGCATCCCGCCGCCACGAGGACGCTCAGGGCACAAAGGGCAAAAGGCAGACGCAAGGGTTGTGGTCTTTCGGGAAACGGGATCGCTCCAGAACATAGCGGCCCTGAACCCCCCATAACAAGCGCCGCCCTTGACGGACCCGCCCCCGCCGCCGCACCCGCAGGCTCCATGGCGGTCTATACGCGCGTTCCCCCGGCCGAACTGGCCGTGCTTCTCGCGCGCTATGCCGTGGGCGAGGCCGTCGCGCTCGATCCGATCGCCGAGGGCGTCGAGAACAGCAATTTCCGCCTGACGACCGCCACCGGCCGATACGTCCTTACTTTGTACGAAAAGCGGGTCGCGCAGGCCGATCTCCCCTTCTTCCTCGGACTGATGGAGCACGTCGCCGCGCGCGGCGTCCCCGCGCCGTTGCCGGTGCACGACCGCGCGGGCACTGTGTTGCAAAGCGTCTGCGGCCGTCCCGCCGCGATCCTCCACTGGCTGCCCGGCGATTGGCCGCGCGCGCCCACTCCTGCGCAGGCCCACGCCGCCGGAGCCGCGCTCGCGCGCCTGCACGCCGCCACCCGCGATTTCACGCTCACCCGCCCCAACGCGCTCGGCCCGCAGGGCTGGCACCGCCTCGCCACCGCGTGCGGCCCCGGCCTCGATAGCATCGCGCACGGGCTTGCCGCGATCGTCCACGCCGAACTCGCCGCGCTCGCCGCCGCGTGGCCCGCCGCGCTCCCGCACGCCGCCATTCACGCCGATCTCTTCCCGGACAATCTCCTGTTCGAGGGCGACGTTGTCACCGGCGTCATCGATTTCTATTTCGCCTGCACCGATCTGCGCGCCTACGATCTGGCCGTGATGCTCGGCGCGTGGTGCTTCACCGCCGATGGCAGCACCCACCTGCCCGCCATGCAGGCCGCCCTGCTGCAGGGCTACGGCCCGCTCCCCGCCGCCGAGGCCGCCGCGCTCGGCATCCTCACCCGCGGCGCAGCACTGCGCTTCCTGCTGACGCGCGCTTATGATTGGCTCAACACGCCGCCCGATGCCACCGTCACGCGCAAATGCCCACTCGCCTATCTGCGCCGCCTCCAGCACTTCCAGGCCGCCGCATGACCCCGGTGATCATCGCGACCGATGGCGCGTGCAAGGGCAATCCCGGCCCGGGCGGCTGGGGCGCGATCCTGCGCGCCGGCGCAAACGAAAAGGAACTCTGGGGGGGCGAACCGCTCACCACCAACAACCGCATGGAATTGACCGCCGCGATCGAAGCCCTGCGTGCCTTGAAGCGCCCCGCGCAGGTGACGCTCTCCACCGATAGCGCCTACGTCAAGGATGGCATCACGAAGTGGGTCCATGGCTGGGTGAAAAACGGCTGGCGCACCGCCGCGCGCGCGCCGGTCAAGAACGCCGAACTGTGGCAGGCGCTGCTCGAAGCCGCCGCGCCGCACCGCATCGATTGGCGCTGGGTCAAGGGCCACGCGGGCGATCCCGATAACGAACGCGCGGACGTGCTCGCCAACCGGGGGATCGCCGATATGCGCGGCGCACGATGACCGCCGATCTGCTCCTTGCGCTCGATGAAGGCACCACCAGCGCACGCGCCATCGCCTTTGATCTCAAGGGCCACGAGGTCGCCACCCACGCGGTGCGCATCGCGCAGAACAACCCCGAGCCCGCGTGGGTGGAGCAGGACGCAAACCAGATCCGTGCCGCCACGCTCGCCGCCGCGCGCGCCGTCCTCGCGCAGGTGGGCTCCGCCCGCGTCGCCGCGATCGGCCTCACTAACCAGCGCGAAACCATCGTCTTCTGGGATGCCCTCACCCACGAGCCGCTGGCCCCAGCGATCGTCTGGCAGGATCGGCGCGGCGCCGGGCTGTGCGCGCAGATCGTCGCCGCAGGGGACGAGCCCGCCATCCAGGCCAGAACCGGCCTCGTCGTCGATGCGTATTTCTCCGCCTCCAAGATCGCCTGGGCACTGGCGAACTGGCCCGCCGTCCGCGCCGCCGCCGATAAGGGAACGCTGCGCATCGGCACCGTCGATAGCTGGCTGCTGTGGACGCTGACCGGCGGCCAGGTCCACGCCACCGATGCCACCAACGCCAGCCGCACGCTGCTGATGGACCTCGCGCGGTGCGAATGGGATGCAGATCTCTGCGCCCGCTTCGGCGTCCCCCGCGCCGCCCTCCCCCGAATCACCGACAGCGCGGGACCGCTCGGAACCGCCACGCTTCTCGGCCACCTCCCCATCACCGGCTGCGCAGGCGATCAGCAGGCGGCGCTGATCGGCCACGCCTGCCTCATGCCCGGCCAGGCCAAGGCCACCTATGGCACCGGCGCGTTCCTCCTCGCGCACGCGGGCACCGTGCCCCCCGTCTCGCGCCACCGCCTGCT
>JBBQJX010000146.1:0-5361 GCA_038326295.1 Sphingomonadales bacterium | reverse complement strand
CACAGATAATAGCGCGCGCCTTCGGGCAGGATCTTCTCCTCGCCCGTAATCAGCGCGACCTGTTTCGCGCCCTTGATCGCGACCACCCGGTCATAAACCTCGCGCGCCAGCAGCCGCAGCGGGAAGCCGATCATGCCGCTTTCGTGGCCGCACATGCGTTCGATCGCGAGATGCGTCTTGCCCGTGTTGGTCGGGCCCAACACGGCGGTCAATGTCGATCTGAGCGAGGCTCCAGACACATCCGCCAATGTGCGCGCCCTGCGGGCCAACGCAAGCCGCCTGGGCGCAAAACTGTGGACAGACGCGCAATTGTCACATGGCGGCGGGCAACGGGGACAGCTTACCTGTTTCGCTCCGTCAGCATTCCGCCCGATGGGCCGATCTCGCGCGAAACAGGTTAGCTGTCCCCACCGCCCCGCGCCATCGCGAAGGCGGCTGCTGGGACTTTGCGGACATTCCCTACGGCTGCGGCAAACGGCGGCTTTCGCCCCAATTGCGGACGTTGGGGTCCGATGTGCTAATTCCAAATCCAATTCCGGGATAGGAGTCCGACGTGCCTTCAGCGATGTCAGCGGAGCCACCAAGCCCTACGAAACTCGCGCTCATACGGCGCTTCCTCATCGCCGATGGCACCCAGGCCGAGATAGATACCGGCAAGTTCCTTCAACGTTTTGCCTTCCCGGGTTCGCCGCTGTCCATGCTCGTGATAGGTACATCGGCAGAAACTACCTTTGCGCAGGCTTTCGAACTGCCAATGCAGGCGCTCATGACAGCGTACGAAAAACATCGGCCCACGTGGCAAGAGGAATACGAGACACACGTCAATTGGGAGTTTGAAGAGGAAGAACTGTCGCAGATCGTCGGCTTCCTCGAAGGCGCGACAGGCCATCATTTTCTTGAAGGACGTTGGCGTATGGGTGCCTACGTCGGCACAAACACCGAAGGCCTTGTTGAGCAGATCATCGCAGAAGCGGAAATTGCCCTCCGTAAAGGCCCCGAAGACCGATTAACCAAATGACCGCTTTCCACCACATGGGGTTACTCAGTCATGGTCCTCAAAATCATAGGGTTCGATTTCCATCGTAGCGCCTTTGAGGTGCGCTCTGGCACAGGTAGAATGAGCGTAGATAGCCTGCCACGGATCATCGTCGCTTTTTGATTGCGCATCCCAGCGCCACAAGTTCTCAACCGCAACCATCACGGCATTCGCATCGGCCCGTTCGATGCCCTCTCCGCAAAACCAACACTGATAGCCCTTCATGCGGACTTAATGCCCGCTCAGGGGGATCACAGCAATGTCCGCTTGCCGCCACTAGCGGCCATTACCGAGCCCAGTAACGAACGTCGTAATCTGGTCGACAGCTGCCACAATGTCCTTGCCCGCCACGGGACCGTAACGCCCGCATCGGGCCCCAGCGGACAAGCCCCCTAACCGTCCCCTCCCCCACCACACCTTCGTTTCGGCCCACATAAGAGTCCGGTCGTCGCAAAGCTGGGGAACGCCTTCACGCGTCCGTTGACCGGCCGCGCGCGCGCCCGCAGCCATACCACACGCCCAAAACCCCCGGAAACCGCCCCGCGTGAGCCAGTCGTCCGTCGCCGCCGCCTTCGCTCCCGCCCCGGCCCGCCGCTGGTCCGCCCCCGCGCGGTCGCGCCCGCGCCTGCCCCACCTCGCGGTCGATCTCGGCGATGCGGTGTTCTCGGCGCGCTGGTGGCGCGGGCTCGTCACGCTGATGCTGCTCGTCGGCGTCACCGTCCATGTCGGCACGCGCGTCCGCCCGCTCTCCGAACCCGTCCGCGCGCCGCTGTTCGATCGTCAGCAGGCCGAACTCGCGGCGCTCGGCACCGCCCCGCTCGCGCTCGGCGGCGCGGGGAGCGCGCCCGCGCCGATGGCGTCGTCGGTCGAACGCCTTGCCGAAGCGCCCGAGCGGCCGCGTGTCACCGCCACCGCGCGCCTCGCCCACCCCGGCGCGGTCGAGGCCGCGCTGCGCGCAGCCGGTGTCGGCCCCGAGGACGCGGACGCCGCAGTCGAGCTTGCCACGCCCGCCGCCCGGCTCGATGCGCTCGCGCCCGGCACGCTGTTCGATCTCGTGCTCGGCCGCCGCGAGACCAGGGCCGTCCCCCGCCCGCTCGAAAGCCTCGCGTTTCGTGCCGCGTTCGATCTGAAGCTGCGCGTCGCGCGCGCCGCCGACGGACGCCTCGCGCTCACGCGCATCCCCATCGCCATCGATACCACCCCGCTTTCGATCGCGGCGCGCGTCGGCTCCAGCCTGCAACGCGCCGCGCGCGACGCAGGCGCGCCCGCGCCCATCGTCGGCCAGTTCGTCAAACTGCTCTCCTACCGGCTCGATTTCGAACGCGACGTCCACGGCCGCGATCGCTTCGATCTCCTTCTCGATCACAAGCGCGCCGCCACCGGCGAAACGATCACCGGCGGGCTGATCTACGCGCGCCTCGATCGCGCGGGCGGCCAGCCGATCGAACTGCTGCGCTGGGATCACCCCGGCTCGAACGAGCAATATTTCCTTGCCGACGGCAGTTCGGCCAAAAAGGGCCTGATCCGCACACCCGTCGATGGCGCGCACATCACCAGCGGCTTCGGCTTCCGCTTCCACCCGATCCTGGGCTATTCGCGCATGCACCAGGGCATGGATTTCGGCGCGTCCACCGGCGCGCCGATCCTCGCCGCAGCGGCGGGCCGGGTGGGGTTCGCGGGCTGGCACGGCGGGCACGGCAATTATGTCCGCGTCGATCACAATCCCCGCCTCGCCACCGCCTACGGCCACATGAGCCGCATCGGCGTGCGCCCGGGCCAGATGGTCGCGCAGGGGCAATTGCTTGGCTGGGTCGGCTCGACCGGCCTGTCGACCGGCCCGCACCTCCACTACGAAGTCTGGATGAACGGCCAGCCCGTCGATCCGCGCGCCGCCCACCTCCCCACCGGCATCCAGCTCGCGGGCACCGAACTCGCGCGCTTCAAAACCGCCCTCGCCCGCGCGCGCAGCGGTCGCCCGCCCGCCACGTTCGCCGATTCGGGACGGAGCAAGCGCGATAAGGCTTGACAAAACGAACCGGATCGGCTATACTGTTCAGTCATCGATTCGCGGTTTGCGCCGCAAGTACACCGTGAAAACGCGATTCTCAGTGACCTTCGTGACCTTCACGCCCGCGCCAGCGCATCCACCTGGTTCATGATCTCCGCCAGCGGCGTCTGCTGCCCCGGCACGCTCTTCAGCCGCGTCGGCAACAACCCCTCCGTCAGGATCCGTTCCAGCGCCGCCCGCCCGCGCGCCACCCGGCTCTTGATCGTCCCCACCGCGCACTTGCAGATCGCCGCCGCCTCCTCATAAGCAAAGCCGCCCGCCCCCACCAGAATCAGCGCCTCGCGCTGCGCCTGCGGCAGTTCGAGCAGCCCGCGCTGCAAATCCCCCAGCTCGATCTGCCGATCCTGCCCGGCGGGCGCGGCGAGCAGCTTGTCCGCGGTAAAATCGTCCCACTCCCCCTTGAACCGCGCGCGGCGCATCTGGCTCAGGAACAGGTTCCTGAGGATGATGAACGTCCACGCGCGCATGTTCGTCCCCGCCTGAAACCGGTCGCGCGCCGCCCACGCCTTCATCAGCGTCTCCTGCACCAGATCGTCCGCCAGATCCCGGCTCCCCGAAAGCGATCGCCCGAACGCGCGCAGATGGGGAATCACCGCCGAAATTTCGGTTTTGAAATCCGCGTCGCTCAGCGCCTCGGGCGGTTTGAACCGCGCCGGATCGACCCCGTCCGCCAGCCGGTCCAGCAGATCTTCGAACATATCCGGCAGCGGCGCAGCAACCGCATCGGCGAAAGCGGTGCGTAGCCAGCCGCCAATATCGGCTGCCCCCATCGCCCCCAGGACGGTCCCACTTTTCACGGTCATTCAAAGGCTCCGTTGCCGGGCCCGGTCGGGCTCAGCGATATATTGCGATCAGGCTGCCGAACGCGAGCACAATCAGGATCAGCGAGGCGATCAGGACATAGCGCCCCACCCCCTTCGTCTCCCCGCCGCGCGCACGATCGGTACTGATATGTTCGGGCTCGTCCAATTTTCCATCCCACCCTACGTCGGCCTTTGTCAAAACACGTGCAGACTCACCCGGGTTCCCTCATGCGCCCGGTCGGCCGGTTGAATTGAAGAACAGCGCTTGGCTGATCGCTGCCTTCACCGTCGATCGCTCGAACGGCTTGGTGATCAGAAACGTCGGCTCAGGCCGTTCGCCGGTCAGCAATCGCTCGGGGAAGGCGGTGATGAAAATGACCGGCACGCTGAACAGCGCGAGGATGTCCTTCACCGCATCGATGCCGCTGCTGTCGTCGGCGAGCTGGATATCGGCGAGCACCAGCCCGGGCCGGTCGTCGGCTGCCATCGCTACGGCTTCGGCGCGCGTGACCGCCACGCCCGTCACCTCATGCCCCAGATCGCGCACGATCTGTTCGATATCCATCGCGATAATCGGCTCGTCTTCGATTATGAGTACGCGCGTCGCGGTCTGCCGTTCGATCTCGGCGAGCGCCTCGGCAACCAGGCTCGACACGTCGTCGCCGGACGCATCGATCAGGTAGCCTGCATCCTCGTCGGTAAAACCCTCCATTGCGGTGAGCAGCAGCGCCTGGCGCGAGAGCGGCGTGATCGCCGACAGCCGCGTGCGCGCCATGCGCTCGGCATCGCTGCCATCGCCCGGCTCGCCGTCCACCTCGATATTGGAGGATGACCAGATCGAATTGAAAACCTTGTACAGCCCGAGCCGGGGATCGATGTCGCTCGGGAAACTTTCGGGGGCGGTGACGATCGCTTCGAGCGTAGCGCGCACGAAGGTGTCCCCGTGCTGCTGCGAACCCGTAAGCGCGCGCGCGTAACGGCGCAAATAGGGAAGGTGCGGGGCGATATCTGCTGCTAGCGACATGGGAACTTCCTGGATGGTGCGATTCGTAAAACAACAATCCGCGCCAAATCGGGGCGGGTCGGCTCGGCTTGCTCAACCCTGCAAAAGGAAAATCGTTTCATCGGCGCATCGGGCTTGCCATGGCAATTCGAATAGGAACGAAACTATTGCAAGGATCGTCTGGTGCTTGAGAAAAATCACCTGTGGACAGGGCTGGGAGTATGACCGGTGAGGCCGAGGATATTCCGGGGCGCAAACCTTCGGGTTTGCCTGCACCCCACGAGGTCGAACGCGCGTTGGGAGACGGTCTGAGGCAAGCATATCGTGAAGCAATCGATGAGGAGATCCCACCCTACCTGCGCGAGTTGCTCGATCGTCTCGGATAGTCGGGCATATGTCGCCACGAGATAAGGCATCGTCGGCGTCGCCCGCTCGCCACCTCCGCTTTCTC
>JBBQJX010000145.1:0-5365 GCA_038326295.1 Sphingomonadales bacterium | reverse complement strand
CTCCCCCCGCGCGCAAACTTACGTTGCCGTGGGTCTTTCGTTATCGCCAATGAATCCCCGTTTTTACGCATCAGCTGCTCAGGGCCATAAGCTGCCAGCCACCTCGGGTTTCGGCCAAAGGCCGCGACACCCGAAAGCCGCCAGTCCGCTAGCGGCCCCTTAAAACTTTGAACCGACAACGCGTCCGCGTGTAAGCATTGAGAGCAGCCGGAGCGCCTGGGCGTCCAAAGCGGCGCTCAAGTGCCAGTGTTACGCATTGCTAACGTATCTAATTGAAGAAGCGCGGTGACGATCGCGTTTGGGAACTTACGGTCCAACGTCACCGCAAAAAACATTTCGAACACGTCGGGCAGCTGAGCAGCTTCCCGTAACAAACCCGTCGTCAATTCGTCCTGGACGACGATAGGGGGTAGCACCGCCAAGCCAATATTCTCGCGCACCAGCAGGCGCATCATCGCCATATCGTCCACCTCGGCGACGATTTGAGGATGGATGCCCAGACGCGCGACCAGCGCGTCGAAGCCGGTGCGTACGCTGTTATCGAGCGTGGGCAGTATGACAGGATTATCGTCGAGCAGTTCGGCGAGCGTGGCGGAGGCGCTCAACCGTTCGGGCGATCCTATTAGACTGACATGCTGCTCGGCCATGCGGTGACAGACGAACGGCGTCAGCGCATCGCTTGCGGGCTCGCGGTTGGTGAGGACCACATCGAGATCGAGCGATTGAAGCGCGCGGAGCAGTTCGGCCGCGCTCCCCGAGCGCAAGATCACCTCGACGTCGGGACGGCCGAGCGCCGGGCGTAGGAAGGCGATCTGGAAATTGCGCGATAATGTCGCGAGCGCACCCACGCGCAGTGCGCGCCGCGTTCGGCCGGTGTCGCGGAGCGCGCCGAGCAGTTCGTCTCCGGTGCGGAAAATGGCTTCGGCGTGGTCGAGCGCAATGCGGCCCGCTTCGGTCAGATGGAGCTGCCGCCCGCGCCGCTCGAACAGCGCATGGCCGAGCCTCGCGCCGAGCGTGCGGATCTGCACCGATAGCGCCGACTGCGAGACGTTCAACCGCGTGGCCGCACGCGTGAGATTGCCCTCGCGCGCCACTGCCCGGAAATAGCGCAGATGAGCATAGTTCAGATCGGCCATCGTTCTATTAAACAGAACGATTCTGCGCGAACAATGTATTTATCGTGCGCTACGCCGCCCGGCTAAGCCCCATCCACCACATCAATCGGGGGCAGCGCGTGCCAGTCCACTTTCTGCCGGTGCTAGCGCCGCTCGTGCTCATGCTCGCGGCGACCATCGCCTTCCTCGATCCCGGTCGGCGGCCACGGCGTGCGTTGATCGCTGCGAGCGCGGCGACCCTGATCGCGCTGGCGGTTGCGGTCGGTTCAGCGTTCGTGCTCGCCAACTCGGGCCCGGCGACCAGCCCACTCATCGGCGCGCACGGCGTGGGCCTGTCGGTCCGGCTCGACTCGGTGAGCGCGGTCATGCTGCTGCTGGTGGCGTTTGTGGGCTGGATCGTCGCGCGATTCGCGGCAACGTATCTGGATGGCGAGGCGCGCCAGGGCGCGTTCACCGGCTGGCTCTGCCTCACGCTGGCCTGCGTCCTTCTGCTCGTCACAAGCGGCAACCTCGTCCAGCTCGTCGCCGCGTGGATCGCGACCAGCCTCAGCCTGCACCGGCTGTTGCTCTTCTATCCCGAGCGCGCGGGGGCGCGGCGTGCAGCGCGCAAGAAGTTCGTCACCGCGCGCATTGGCGACGCGGCGCTGATCGGGGCTGCCGCGCTGCTGGCCTACACCTATCACACGACCGATCTCGCCACGATCCTTGCCGCCGCGCGCGCGGGCACGGGGTCGGGAACGATCGCGGCGGCCGCCAGCCTGATCGCGGTCGCGGCGCTGCTCAAGTCCGCGCAGTTCCCGACGCATGGCTGGCTGACCGAGGTGATGGAGACGCCCACGCCCGTGTCGGCGCTGCTGCACGCGGGCGTGATCAACGCGGGCGGGTTCCTGCTGATCCGGATGGCGGACGTGATGCTGCTCGCGCCAGGCGTGCTTGCGCTGCTGGTGATGATCGGTGGCTTTACCGCAGTGTTCGGCGGGCTGGTGATGCTCACTCAACCCTCGGTCAAAACCTCGCTTGCCTGGTCCACGGTCGCGCAGATGGGGTTCATGATGCTGGAATGCGGGCTCGCGCTGTTTCCGCTCGCGCTGCTGCACATCGTGGCGCACTCGCTGTACAAGGCACACGCGTTCCTGTCGTCGGGCGGCGCGGTCGAGCGCGTGGCGGCGGCGCGGCGGCCGGGGCCGGTCGCGGTGCCCGATGCGGTGGCGGTGGGGCGTGCGTTCCTCGTCGCGCTCGGGCTGTACGCGGCGGCGGGCTTCGCGTTCGGTTTCGCGCACAAGTCCCCGCAAGCAATCGCGCTGGGTGCGATCCTGATCTTCGGGGTGGCCTATCTGTTCGCGCAGGGGCTGGCGGATGCCGCGCCGCGCGCGCTTACCCGGCGCGTGGCGGTCTACGCCGTCGCCGCCTCGATCAGCTATTTCGCGCTGCAGGCGGGGGCGGTCTGGCTGACGCGCGGCACGTTGCCCGCGACGCCCTCGCCCGGTCCGCTCGAATGGGCGCTGATCGTGCTCGCGGTGGTTAGCTTCGCCATCGTGGCGGTTGCGCAGGCGGTGTTCCCGCTGTGGGCGTACCATCCGGCGGCGGCGGGACTGCGCGTGCATTTGTCGAACGGGCTGTACGCGAACACGCTGTTCGATCGTATGATCGGTGGCTGGTCCACACGCGCCGGGTCGGGGGAGATCCGTCGATGATCGAGGATCCGAACGCGCCGAGGGCCGATCGCGCCGCGATCCTGCACGCCGCCGACGCGGCCCAGCGCGCGATCCCGCCCGCCTGGCCGCTCGCGTCGAGCGTTGCCGTCAATCCCTTCCTTGGCCAATCGGGCGAGGGTTTGGCGGAGGTCGCCGCTCGGCTCGCGCGCGTTGCGGGTGTGGCCGTCACGATGCCGCGTGCCTACTATGCCGACCGCATTGTGTCGGGTGCGATCACCGACGCGGATCTGGCGGACGCGCTCGCCGCTTGCGCCAACCCGGGCCTGAGCGTCGCCGCGCTCAAGGCAGCGGCGCTACAGCCCGCGCCGTCCCCGTGCGCGCTGCCGACCGTGGCCGATCTCGCGGCGCGCGCCTCGCGGATCGACTGGCCGGGCCTCATTGCCGAGCGCACCGGCGCTTGGGCGGCCGATTTCTTCGACGAGGGTCAGGCGCTGTGGGCGGTGCCGCACGGACCCGGCGCTTACGCCGCGTGGCGCGCGGTCGCCTCGCGCGACCTCACCCCCGAGATCGCGGGCCTGTCCGGGTTCGCTCGCCACGCCGCGCACGCACCGCAAAGCGCGCGCGATGCGATCGTGCGCGCGGCCGCGCGCCTTGGCGTCGGCGCGGACGCTGCCCCAACCTACTTCCACGGGCTCCTCATGACGCTCGGCGGCTGGACGCAATACGCGCGCTACCGCCTGTGGCAGGCCGAACTCGGCGGGGGCAGCGACCCGACAGTCAAGGACCTGCTGGCAATCGCGCTGCTGTGGGAGGAGGCGCTGTTCGATCGCTTCGGCGAGCGGATCGCCTCCGAATGGGAAACCGTGCTCGCCCACCATGCCGCGCCGATCGTGCCGGCGCCCGACCAGACGATCGACGCCATGCTCCAGGAAGCCTCCGAGCGCGCCGCCCAGCGCGCGCTTGCCGCAACGCTCGCCGCCCCCGCCGCGCCAATACCCGAAGCCCGCCCCGCGGTGCAGGCGGTGTTCTGCATCGACGTGCGCTCCGAGGTGTTCCGCCGCGCGCTCGAATCGATCGATCCCGCGATCCGCACGCTCGGCTTCGCAGGCTTTTTCGGCCTCACCACGTCGCACCACCGCTTCGCATCGGACGTCGCCGAACTGCGCCTGCCCGTGCTCCTCAACCCGGGTCTGCACAGCCGCGCGGGCGGTCCCGATAGCATCGCCGAAGATCGCTCGGCCCGGTTCAAGGCGCGCGCCGAACGCGCGTGGGGCCGCTTCAAGCTCGCTGCGGTTTCGTCCTTCGCCTTCGTCGAGGCGACCGGGCCGGTCTATGTGTGGAAGCTGGTGCGCGACGGACTGGCACTGGGGCACGCGGCCGCCTCCGAAGAACCCGCGCCGCGCCTCGAACCCGCGCCCGATCTGCCCGCCCGCATCACCGCCGCCGCGAGCGTGCTGCGCGCCATGTCGCTGACCAACGATTTCGCCCGCCTCGTCCTGATCGCGGGCCACGGCGCGAACACCGTCAACAACCCGCATCTGAGCGCGCTCCACTGCGGCGCGTGCGGCGGCTATTCGGGCGAGGTCAATGCGCGGTTGCTGGCCCCGCTGCTGAACGACGCGCAAGTGCGCGAAGGGCTTGCCACCGAGGGCATCGCGGTTCCGCCGGACACGCTGTTCGTGGGCGCGCTGCACGATACGACCACCGATGCCGTGACGCTCTACGGGGACGATCACCCGTCGCCCGCGCACGCCCCCGATCTCTCGCAGGCGAGTGCCTGGCTCGCCGCCGCCGGTGCCCTCGCCCGGACCGAACGCGCGCTCCGCCTCCCGCGCGCCGCACACGCGACCGACATCGGCCGCCGTGCGCGTGATTGGGCCGAGGTGCGTCCCGAATGGGGTCTCGCGGGGTGCAGCGCGTTCATCGCCGCGCCGCGTGCGCGAACGGCGGGCAAGGCGTTTGGCGGCCGTGCGTTCCTCCACGATTACGACTGGCGGCAGGACACAGGCTTCGGCGTCCTCGAACTCATCCTCACCGCTCCCGTCGTTGTCGCGAGCTGGATCAGCCTGCAATATTATGGCTCGGTCGTCGCGCCCGGCGTCTTCGGCGGCGGCAACAAGCTGCTCCACAACGTGACCGGCGGCATCGGCGTGCTCGAGGGTAACGGGGGCCCGTTGCGCATCGGCCTGCCGTGGCAGTCGGTCCACGACGGGCAGGCATCCGTTCACGAGCCGCTACGCCTGTCGGTCTGCATCGAGGCACCGCGTGAGGCAATCGCCGCCATCCTCGATCGTCACGCCGCGGTACGTGCACTCTTCGACAACCGCTGGCTCCATCTGTTCGCTCTCGACGGGGCCGGGCACATTGCCTCGCGCTATGCTGGCGGTCTGGAATGGCAAGCCGTGCGAAGCTGTCTCGACGCTACCCGCAGGCAAGCAGCGTCATGACCTGAGCGCTAGAGCGTGATCGCGTCTGATTGAATCGGGCTGGGATTCCCAAGGAGCGGATTTTCTGATTCAGCCTTTGTGCTGGGTTGGAGGCTGGCATGGGATGACGCGACCCTATTCGATGGACCTGCGCGAGCGGGTGGTGGCG
>JBBQJX010000144.1:0-5392 GCA_038326295.1 Sphingomonadales bacterium | reverse complement strand
TTCCTATACCGATGCGATCTACGACACGCCCTTCAACCGCAATGCAGGGTTCGACCAGCCCGGCGGATCGGATTTCGCGCGATACTATGATAATGTCGATATCCGCGCGTTCTATGTTCTGCCCGGCGGCCGCTGGACGCTCGAAGCGTTCGCGACCAACCTGTTCGATACCACGCAGACCGCGAACGTCTTTCGCAATATCGGCTTCACCGACGTGCCCGGCGGGGGCGGTGCCGAACTCGTCACCTACAATCCGCCGCGCCAGTTCGGCGGGCGGATCGGGGTGAAATTCTAGGTCGTGAACCCATAAATGACCGCTGTCGGCGTGAGGGCTGAACGGCGAAGATTGGTGGTTAGCGGTCATTCACTCCGGAGGGTCGCATTCGTCTCGTTCGGACCTGACGATGGCCAATAGAAGATTGGCGAGGTTCTCAGCATCAACCTCGGTCATCTCCACAGGATCGCCGTGCGGATCGCGCGTTTTCAACATGATGCCGCCGTCTACCCAAACCGTCACGTTCTCAACAGGCTTGTAGACCTTGATCTGGCTAGTCATCCCAGCCGCCTCCAACTAATCGCACCGGCAGTTAATCACCCATCTAGCGAATTTCCGCAATTGGGCGGTAGCGGAACGGCCGCTTTATGAGTCTACGACCTAGATCTCCGGCCCGAGCGTCAGCTCGAGGCCATCGAGCGCGGGGGTGAAGGCGATCTGGCACGCGAGGCGGGACGCACCCGCGCGGTAGTTGAGCGTGCCGTCGATCAAATCCACCTCGTCCGGCGGGGCGGGGCCCGTCACGGCGTACCAATTGGCGGCGATATACACATGGCAGGTCGAGCAGATCTTGAGCCCGCCGCATTCGCCGCGCACCATGTCGTGCGCCTGGAGGATGCGCATCAGCGTCTCGCCCTCCTGCCCATGGACGTCGACATGGCTTCCGTCGCGCCCGGTGACATGGATGATGCCCATCGTCCGGCTCCTCAGTGCGCGCGCGCGAAGGTGCGCGCGATGTAGCCGTCGAGCGCGCGCGTCTGCGCGAAAGACCCGCGCGCGCCGATGTAGCCATCGGGGCGGATCAGGGCGAAGCTGCCGTCCGCGTCCTCACCATAGGCTTCGGCGAGGCCCGGCGTGGCGGTGGGGACGATTTCGGTCTCGATCAGCGTGCCGAGCCGGTCACGATATGCGCGCGCGATCGCCTCGGCGGGCCCGGGGGTGGCGTCGTCCGCGATCAGCAGCAGCAGATGCGTCCCCGAACCGAGCGCCCCGTACAGCGTGCGGCCGCCGGGCAGATCGAGATCGGGCGCACGGTCGCCCGGCAGCGGGCCGCTGTGCGGCGGCGCAAGGTCCGGCTCCCCGTCGATGTCGTCGCGGTAGGTGTAGGACAGGCCGCCGATCAGTTCGGCGGTGGTGCGCTGCCAGCCGGGCACCTGCGTGAGCGCGAGCCGCTCGTGGGTGTCCACACCATGCGCCATCATGATGCTGTGGAGCGCGTCGGTCCCTGCGATCAGCTGCTTGCCGATCGGCAGCCGCTCGCGCTGATACGTGTCGAGCAGCGCGCGCGGGGCCTCGTCGCGTGCGACGAGCGCGAGCTTCCAGCCGAGGTTCCAGCCGTCCTGGATGCAGCTGTTCATGCCCTGGCCTGCGGTCGGCGAATGGACATGCGCCGAATCGCCCGCGAGATAGACGTTGCCGCGCGCATAAATCTCGGCGAGCCGCTTCCAGATTACCCATTGCGTAGCCCAGATCGGTTCGACGATCTTCAGGTCGAGGCCGAAATCGTCGACGACCGCCTGGAAGGCCTCGGTGCGCGTGCCCGTATGCCGCGCGGTTTCGCCCTGATCGCTGATGAGCACGCGCCAGCTGCCGTCGGGGCGCGCGGCGGTCAGCAGGAAGGATGTCTCCTTAATGTAATATTCCACATAGTCGGGCGCGCGGTTGGGCACGTCGACATGCGTGTCCATCATCTGCATGATCATGTTCTCAGATGCCTCGCCCTCGAAGGGCAGGCCGATCGATTTGCGCACGACGCTGTGGATGCCGTCCGCCGCCACGACGAAGGGCGGGTTGAGCTGTTCCCCGGCCTGACTTGCGCGGTCGCGCAGCGTGGCGGTGATCGTGCCATCGTCGGTCTGCGCGAAGCTGGCGAGCTCGTGGTTCCACTCGATGGGGACGCCCAACTGCTCGGTCAGATGGGCGCGCAGCACGCGCTCGATATCGTGCTGCGTCGTCATCGCGACATAGGGGTAGCGCGAGCGCAGCCCGCCAAAATCGATCACGGGCGTCTCCGCGATCCCATCGAAATTGAAGCGGAAGCCGCGACTGGGCGCGCACGATCGGGCGAAGGCGGGGAGGGTCCCCTGCATCTCGAACACTTCCATCGTGCGCGCGTGGATCGTGAAGGCGCGCGAGCTGGCGGCGGGCTGCTCCTTGCGGTCGACGATCCGGCAGGGCACGCCGCGCCGCGCGAGTTCGATCGCGACCATCATCCCCGTCGGCCCCGCGCCGACAATAAGGATCGGGTTTTCGGCGGATACCGGCATGCATGCCTCCCTAAGGTTTGCGCTTGCTGGTGCGGGCGCTACGACGTACCGTACCGGACGGTACAGACGAGTCAATCGGCGGGACGGGGCATGAACGCGCAATGGCGAACGACCTGACGGAGCGCACACCGGCGCTGCCAACCGGGGGCGAAAGTGGCTCGCTGCGCGCGCAACGGCGCGCGCAGATCATCCAAACCGCGTGCGAACAGTTCCTGCTGCACGGTTATTCGGGCACCAGCGTCGATTCGATCGTGGCAATCGTCGGCGGCTCCAAAGCGACGATCTACGCGCTGTTCGGCAGCAAGGAGGGGCTGCTCGCCGAAGTCGTGGGCGCGGTCAGCCACGATGGCTCGACGCCCGATTTGCCCGAACATCCGGGGGACCTGCGGGCCGAGCTGACCGCGTTCGCGTGCGAGCGGATGGCGCGCGTGCTCTCGCCGCTCCACATCGGCATCCAGCAGGTGGTTATCGCCGAGGCGCAGCGCCTGCCCCGGATTGCTAGCCTGTATTTCGATCGGGGCCCGCGCCCGAGCTATACCGCGCTGACCGCCTATCTGCGCGGCGCGCTCGAGCGCGGGCTGCTCGACATCTTCGATGTCGATCGGGCGGCGCGGGCGTTCCTGGGCGAGCTTCTGTTCCGCCCGTACCTCGAGCGAATGTTCGGTGTGGCGGCCAGGCCCGATGCGGACGCGATCCGGCGGGACGCCGCCGCTGCGGTGAACGACTTCCTTGCCCGGCATTGCGGTGCGTCGCCGCCCGCCATAGGCTGAACCGCCAGACCGGTGCCGGAGACGCGATGCTGTCCTTCATGCACCTGACCGTGTTCGAGGCGCTCTTCCGCCTGCGCAGCGTGACGCTCGCCGCGCAGGCGCTCGATGTGCCGCAACCCACCTTGTCGCGGCACCTGCAACTGCTGCGCGCGCATTTCAACGACAAGCTGTTCGTCCGCACCCGGGCGGGCATGGAGCCGACCGCGATCGCGCAGTCGGCCAGTTCCGCCGTGGCCGAAGCGCTGTCGCTCTACCGGACGCGTCTGAGCGGCGAGGCGCATTTCGATCCGGCGATTTCGCGCCGCAATTTCCATATCGCCGCGTCGGACGTGGGCCATCTGCTCGTCCTGCCGCCGCTCGAACATCAGACCGCCCGTATCGCGCCCCGCATCCGCCTGACGGCGGTGCCGCTCGGCCGCTCGCGGCTGATTGCGCAGCTGGAGGCGGGCGAGGTCGATGTGGCGATCGGCAGCTTCCCCAACCTCTTCGCGGGTGTGCGCGAACAGACGCTGTTCCGGGAGGAATATGTCTGCATCGTGCCGCTCGGCCTCGTCAAGGCGGGGCGCCTGTCGCTCGATCGGTTCAAGGCCGAGCGCCATATCATCGTCGACGGACATCATCTGGGTCATGTTCATCAGGAGGTGGAACGGCAGATCATGGCGCTGGTGGGCGAGGAAAACGTCCGCATCCTTTCAGAAAATTTCCTGCTGAGCGCACTGCTGGCCGAGCGGACCGATCTGATCCTCACCGTCCCCTCGCGCGTGGCGCGGGTGCTGACGCGCGCGCGCACGATCATCTGCGAGCCGCCGGTCGATCTGCCCGGGTTCGACGTGAAGCAATATTGGCACGAGCGTTTCGATCAGGACCCGGGCAACAGCTGGCTGCGCGGCAAGATCGCGGGCGCGCGCCGTGTGATGGACGGCGCGGATCCGGACCCGACGGGACGGCAATCCATAAAGTGAATTTGGGTGATCCGGCTTTACTGGCTGCGGCCAACGCGGATGCTGCTATCGCTTTGCCCGAAATCTGCGCGTGGCGGGCGTGCCCGGCACGGGCCGGAGCCGCCGCGACGACTGACTGGAGACCAAGATGAGCGACAATCGCATCACCGGCCTGCACCACATCACGCTCTGCACCGGGACCGCGCAGGGCGACATCGACTTTTTCGTCAAGGTGCTCGGCCAGCGCTTCGTCAAGCAGACGCTGCTCTACGACGGGCGCGAGCCGATCTATCACCTGTATTTCGCCGATCAGCTCGGCACGCCGGGCACGGTGATGACGACGTTCCCGATGCGCCGCACCGGGATCAGGAGCCGCCCCGGCGCGAACCAGTTCAACGCGGTCTCCTACGCGGTCCCGCCCGGATCGATCGACTGGTGGACGCGGCACCTGAACGCGCACGGGATCCCCGCCAGCGAACCGCGCGAGCGTTTCGGCCAGGCGTTCATCGCGTTCGCGCACCCCGAGTGCGGCATACAGTTCGAGCTGGTCGAGGATGCCGCCGACATGCGCGCGCCCTGGGCTTCGCCGCACGTGCCCGCCGAACATGCGGTGCGCGGGTTTCACAGCTGGACGGCATCGGTGCGCGAACTCGAAGACATGGAGTGGTTCCTCGACCACGCATGGAACTTCGAGAAGGTGGGCGTCGATGAAGACGTCACCGCCTACCGGGTGCGCGGCGACAACGGCCCCGCCAAGACCATCCACATCGTCCACGAGCCCGATCGGCGGCAAGGCAGCTGGACGCTGGGCGAGGGCGTGATCCACCACGGCGCGTTCGCGGTGCCCGATCTGGACACGCAGGACGCGGTCAAGTTCGATACCGAGGGCATGGGCTTCACCGACTTTTCGGACCGCAAGAACCGCGGCTATTTCGAATCGATTTACGTGCGCACGCCCGGCGGCGTGCTGTTCGAGGCGACGCACAGCCTGGGCTTCACTTGGGATGAGCCCGAGGCGCAGCTCGGCTGCGAACTCAAGCTCTCGCCGCAGTTCGCCGCCGAGCGCGAAGCATTGATCGCCCGATTGGCCGATCCGATCACCGTCTGAGCGCGGTGCGCTTCACCTACACCGCGCTGCCC
>JBBQJX010000143.1:0-5401 GCA_038326295.1 Sphingomonadales bacterium | reverse complement strand
GTGGTGAGACTTGGCCGTTGCGCCAGTGCGCCACGCCGGGCCGGCTCGGGGATAAACACGAGCAACGCGAGGAGCGGCACGCCGCACAGGGCGAGCAGCGTGAGGACCGCGCGCCACGGGGCGAGCGCGGCAAGCGGCGTGGCTGCCAACGCGCCATTTGCTACCAGCCCCAGGACCGCGCCGCCGATCGAGATCGCCACCCCGCCGCCGACCGCCATGCCCATGATGAACACACCGATCGCGAGGCCGCGGCGGTGCGGCGGGAAAAGATCGCCGATGATCGACATCGCGGCGGGCGTCAGCGCGGCCTCGCCAACGCCGACGACGAGGCGGCCCGCGAACAGCGTCGCGAAATCGGGGGCGTAGCCGCAGGCGAGCGTCCCGATGCTCCACAGCGCGACGCCCGCGAGGAGCACACGGCGTCGCTGGGCGATATCGGCGAGCCGACCCAGCGGAAGACCGGCAAGCGCGTAGATGACCGCGAAGGCGACGCCCTGGAGAATGCCGACCTCGGTGTCGCTGATGTGAAGATCGACGCGGATGGGGTCGACGAGGAGGCTGAGGATCTGGCGATCGGTGTAGCTGAGGATCGCGGCCACACAGAACAGCGCGACGATGGCCCATGCGGTGGAGCGGCGGGGCCACGCGGTGTCGGCATCGCGCGCGAACACGCCGCCGATGGGCAAAGGGTTGGCCGCGCTCATATCGGCGACCATTTCACGTCACGCGGTTTGTTTCAAGATCGGAAACGTCTGCATCCGAAACCGAGGGGGCGCTTGCGCGTTTGAGCGCGGTCGCCTCGGTCAACCGCTGGACGCCAGGGCCTGCGCAGACCGACAGCACATGGCATGGGCCTTCACTCGTTTTGACATAGGCATGCGCCATGCCGCTGTCGAAATACAACGAGTCTCCCATGTCGAGTTTCATCGGTGCATAAAGGTCGGAATGGATTTCCATCGATCCTGTCAGGATGTAAAGGAATTCCTCGCCGGAATGGCGGACGAGCCCTCCCATTTCATCGACGCTGCGCGCGCGAACTTCGATCAGGATCGGAACCATGATCTTCCCGAGCAATTCCGCTGCGGGATATACGTGAGCGTAAACATCGGACTGCGCCGCTTTCGCTTCGCCCGCGCGCGTCACGCTTCTTCGACCCACTGCGGGGGGGCTCGATGGCACGACCGGTCCACTCAACAGCTTTCCCAGATCGATTCCCAGCCCCTGTGCCAAACGAAGTAACTTGTCGTACGTCATCTCCATCTTGCCGTTTTCGAGCTTGGAGAGCGTCGAATACGGAATTCCCACGCGCTCGGAGAGCGCGCGCAAGCTGAGGCCCTGTTCGAGGCGAACCGCGCGCAGCGCGGTCGCGGGGTGTGGCGGAAGAGTTTCGGTCATCGATCGATCCCTCGATACGGAGGCTCACCCGGACGCGCAATTGCGAAACATGGTTGCACATTTTGAAACACGTGTCATGCTCTCGTCCGAATCGGCCAGAGGGAGCGCACGATGCACGGGAACATCAAGGGGCTGCTGTGGACGGCCGGGATTACGGCGCTGAGCGGGCAGGCGCTTGCGCAACCGGTACCCGCGCGTGTGGGCGCCACTTCGACAACCGTCATCGATCAATCGGTTGGCGAAATCATCGTCACCGCGCAAAAGCGCGCGCAGCGGTTGATCGATGTGCCGCAATCGGTGTCGGTGATTTCGGCCGATCTGCTGCAAGAGACGCACTCCGATCGGTTCCAGGACTATTTCACGCGTATCCCGAGCGCATCGTTCGTCGAGGGCCAGGCGGGTCAGACGCGCCTCATCCTGCGCGGCATCAATACCGGCGGCGTCGGCGCGACGGTGGCGACCTATGTCGATGAGACCCCGTACGGGTCATCGACCGCGCTCGCAAACGGCGCGATCCTGACGCCCGACTTCGACCCGAGCGACATCGACCGGATCGAGGTGTTGCGCGGACCGCAGGGGACATTGTATGGCGCGAACTCACTCGGCGGCCTCGTCAAATATGTGACCGTATTGCCGAGCACCGACGGTATTCACGGCTCGGCCGAAGTCACCGGAGAGGCAGTCACCCACGGCAGTGCCGAATATTCGGGACGCGCGGCGATCAATCTTCCGGCGGGCGACAGGATCGCGGTACGCGCAAGCGGCTTCTATCGCAGGGATCCGGGTTTCATCACCGATCCACGCTTCGGCAAGAACATCAACGATGGGACAACCTATGGCGGCCGGGTCTCGCTGTTGCTGAAGCCCACCGAGCGGCTGACGATCCGTGGCACCGCGATGCTCGAGGATCTGAACAGCAACGGCACCAACGCACAGGATGTCGATCCGGTCACGCTGAAGCCGATCTATGCCGACCGCGTCCAGCGACATATTATCCGACAGCCCAATAATACCCAGTACCGGGTGTACAACGGGACAGTGAACTACGATTTCGGCCCGATCAACTTCGTCTCGTCCACGAGCTGGGGCAATCTGGATGTGGCGGGCAAGGTGGACGATAGCCCGGTCTTCACGCCCGCGCTCGCGGGATTGTTCGGCACGATCGGCTACACGCAGGATCAGCGCGTGCATCAGCGGCGTTTCACCGAGGAAGTCCGCTTCTCGGCTTCGGCACCGACCGTTTTCGACTGGACCTTGGGCGCGTTCTACACGCGCGAGCGCAACGAAATCCACCAGGTGGTAGGCGGTGTCAACTATGATACCGGTGTGCCGTTGACCGGCCTGGTGCTCGGCGCGTTCCCGATCGACAATCTTGCGACCGTCAGCGCGCCATCGACCTACCGCGAGCTTGCGGGCTTCGCCAACGCAACCATCCACTTCACCCATCAGCTCGATCTGACGTTCGGGGGCCGCTATAGTGGCAACGATCAGATCGGATCGCAGATCAACGATGGCGTCCTCGTCGGCGGTGCCAGCACGGTCTCGACCAGCTCGCATGAAGGCGTGTGGACCTACTCGGTTGCGCCATCGTTCAAGCCGACGCGCGATCTGACCGCCTATGGCCGGATCGCCAAGGGCTATCGTCCCGGCGGCCCGAACGTGATCTCGCCGCAGGCCCCCGATGCCGTGCCGAGGCAGTTCGGCCCGGACACCACGACGAGCTATGAAATCGGCGTGAAATCGGAGCTGCTGGACCACAAGGTCTCGCTCGAAATCACCGGCTTCTACATCGATTGGGACAATATCCAGCTGTTCACGGCGGTCGCGAACTTCGGCGTGAACATCAACGGTGGCAGCGCGCGCAGCAAGGGCGTCGAGTTCTCGCTGACCGCTCAACCGGTAAAGGGCCTGTCGCTCAGCGCCAACGGAGCCTATGTCGACGCGTATCTTACGCAGGACACGCCCGCGCTTGTCGGCGGACACACCGGCGATAGCCTACCCTACACGGCGAACTTCTCGTCCACACTCAGCGCCGACTACGATCGCCCGCTCACCGATAAGCTGAACGGCACCGCCGGCGTAAGCTGGCGTTACACCGGCCCGCGCAACGCGGCGTTCGAGGCGGCTGGCGGCCATCAGCGGCTGGGTGCCTTCGGCCAGATCGATGCGCACATCGGTGTCACGTTCGATCGGTTCCGCATTGATGCGTTCGCGCGCAACCTCACCGATAGCGCGGGCATCGTGAACCTCGGCGGAGCGGGCTCGGGGCTGAACGGCTCGATTGCCGAAGCGATCGTCCGCCCACGCTCGTTCGGGGCCACCCTCGGCTTCAAATACTAACCACGGAGTTCGTCATGCGGGCCATCGCTCGAACCATCGCGCTGTTCGTCGCGGGCTTTGCGCTGCCACTCGCAGCGCAGACGGCCAAGTCGCTGGGCCCGTCCGCGCCGCCCAGGCCCGTGGTTCAGGCGGCCGCTCCCGCCAAGGGCGTGGCCGTCGCTGCCATGCCCACGCCCGTCGCTCCCGCGCTTACCAAGGCGGATGTGGACGCGTGGCTCGACGGCTTCGTGCCGCAGGCGCTCGCCCAAAACGATATCGCCGGGGGCGTGGTGGTGGTGGTGAAAGACGGCCGGGTGCTGAGCGAGCGCGGCTTTGGCTACGCCGATATCGCGGCGCGGCGGCAGGTCGATCCTGCCACCACGCTGTTCCGGCCGGGTTCGATCTCGAAGACGTTCACCTGGACCGCGGTGATGCAGCTTGTGCAGGCCGGCAAGATCGATCTCGATGCGGACGTGAACCGCTATCTCGATTTCCAGATCCCGCCCAAGTTCGGGAAGCCGATCACCATGCGCAATCTCATGACGCACACATCGGGGTTCGAGGAGGCGGCGAAGTATCTGATCGAAGTCAACTTTGCGCACAAGCCGTCGATCGGTGACTATCTGAAGCGCTGGACGCCCGAGCGTATCCATCCGCCCGGAACGCTTCCCGCCTATTCCAACTGGGGGGCGACGCTTGCGGGCTATGTTGTCGAGCGCGTTTCGGGGCAGACATTCGATGATTACGTCGATGCGCACATTTTCAACCCGCTCGGCATGGCGCACTCGACCTTCCGACAGCCGCTGCCGTCTGCGCTCGCGCCGCTGATCGCGACGGGCTATCCGCAAGCCTCGCAACCGGGGCGGCCGTTCGAGATCGTGGTCCCTGCGCCTGCGGGCGCGCTGTCAGCGACCGGGGACGACATGGCGAAGTTCATGATCGCGCATCTGTCGAACGGTGGCGCGCTGCTGAGCCCGGCAACGGCGCGGCAGATGTATGCGCCCGCCAACACACCCATTCCGGGAATGCCGCCGATGGCGCTGGGTTTTTACCATGAGGATCGAGGTGGCCTGAACATAATCGGCCACGCGGGAGACACCAACTTCCAGCATGCGGACATGCATCTGCTGCTCGATAAGGGCGTGGGTGTGTTCATGGCGTTCAACAGTGCGGGCAAGGACGGCTCGGTTCACATGGTGCGCACGCAGTTGTTCGATGGCTTTCTTGCGCGATACTTCCCGCCCGATGGCGTCGATCGGCCGACGGTGGCCACCGCGCATGCGCACGGCACCGCGATGGCGGGCACCTATGTGAGCAGCCGGGGATCGGAGACGAACTTCCTGCGCATGTTCAACATGATCGGCGGCGCGAAGGTGTCGCTGAACGCCGACGATACGATCGCCGTCTCCGCGCTCCTCGATCCCGCAGGCGTGCCAAAGCGCTGGCGCGAGATCGGCCCGTGGGTCTGGCGCGAGGTGGGTGGCACGGACCTGATGGGGGCGAGGGTCTCGAACGGCCGCGTCCTCTATTTCGCGCCCGCCGCGTTCGCGCCGATCATCGAATTCGTGCCCGCGCCCGCCGACATGAATGTGAGTTGGATTGGCCCCGTGGCAATCGCCGCGATAACCGTCATGCTGATCGTCGCGCTGTCGTGGCCGGTCGTGGCGCTCGTCCGGCGCGGCTACGG
>JBBQJX010000142.1:0-5439 GCA_038326295.1 Sphingomonadales bacterium | reverse complement strand
CGGTTCGGTTGGGAGCGGGCCGCGCGGAAGTGGCTCGGCGCGGTTGGCAGTCTCATAAAGGAGTGCGGCGAGAACCGTCGCAGCCTGGCGCAAATCCTCGCCTTTCAGGTGATCGTAGGTGTCGAGATTGGAGTGGTGGACGCGCGTTCCGTAATCGAGCGGGTCTTGCAAAAACTGGAACGCCGGCAGGCCGATCGCGGCCATATACTGATGATCGGTGCCGAAAGTCTGGCTGGCAACCACCTTCTCGACGCCCATGCTGTGAAAAGGTGCGATCAGCTGTTCGAGCGCGGGAACGGCGGCAACATTGCCCTCCGCATAGATGCCGCGCAAACGGCCTGAGCCGTTATCGATGTTGAAATACGCCGCGAGCTTTCCATAATCGGCACGCGGCGTGACCGGGAAGCGGCGCGTGTAGAAGGTATAATCGGCGAACGGATCGGTCCCGGGGGGAGCGGGTGGGCGGCTGGCGATGTGGCTTTCGATGTAGGCGCGTGAGCCCAGCAGGCCCTGCTCCTCGCCCGCCCACAGCGCGAAGCGGATCGTGCGGCGGGGCCGGATGCCCAGATGCGAGAGGATGCGCGCGGCTTCCATCACGGTGACCACGCCCGCGCCGTCGTCCGCGGCACCGTCGCCCGCGATCCAGCTATCGAGGTGGCCGCCGGCCATCACATAGCCTGCCTTGGGGTCCGTGCCGGGGATTTCGGCAACGATATTGTAGGCGTGAGCATCGCCATCATGGAATCGCGTGTGAGAATCGAGTTCGAGCGTGACGGGGCCGGTGGTGGCGAGGCGCGCGAGGCGGCGATAATCCTCGGCGGCGAGTTCGACGGTGGGCAGCGAGGCACCGGTCTTGAATTCATAACCCTCGCCGTGGACGAGGCCGCCATCGCGGTAGGACTGCTTGACCTGCGCGAGCGCGCCTTCGGCTTTCAGGAACGCTCCGATCTTGGGACCGAGCAGGAAACGGCGCTCCCCCTTGGGGAGGTGCATCGGATCGCCGTAGGTCTGGAAGGGATATTTGTCTTCCTTGGCAAACTCGGCATCGGTCAAGCGCGTGAAGCCGGGCTCCTTGGCTTCCGAGCCGTCGCGCGGCAGCGAGGTCAGCACGATCTTGCCCGATAGTTTGCCGTGATAACGATCGAGATCGCGCGCGGACACGATGGGAGCGACCAGGATCGGCGCGGTGACCACGCCCGCCGTTGGTGGCGACCATGCGACAGGAATCGCGTGCAGCGTGAGCGGGCGCGGGGTGATCATGCGCACGCTGACCCGATCGAACGACCAGCCGCGCCCGAAATCGAAGGCTTCCTTGTGGACATTGGCGAGGCCCCAATCGCGAAAGCGCGACTGCGTCCAGGTCTCGGCCTCGCGCATCGCAGGGGAGTTGGTCATGCGTCCGCCGATGCGATCGAAGAGATAACCCGAAGTTTCGAGGATCTGGCTGTGGTTCAGCCCCTCATCGATGATGCGGGCGATGGCGGCGCTGTTGTCGGCGGTGGCGGGGGCGACCCTCGGCGCGGCGAACGCCGGGGTGAAGGCGGCGAGCGCGGTGGTGGCGAGTGCGGCGGCGATGCGAATGGCGGCGGTCTTCATGATCCCTCCCGGTCGGTTCGGTAGCAATGAAGCCGAGCGTTGCGGGGGAGGCAAGGCTTAAGCCACCCGCCGCTCGATCGCGTCCCATATCATGCCGGGCGTATCGCTCGCGTTGAAGGCGTCGATCGCCACGATGCCGGTCGGCGACGTGACGTTGATCTCGGTCAGCAGCCCGTCGATCACGTCGATGCCCACGAACAATAGCCCGCGCGCGCGCAGATCGGGGCCGAGCCTTGCGCAGATCGCCTCCTCGCGCGGGGTCAGCGTGGCTGCCGCCGCCCTTCCGCCGACCGCGAGGTTGCTGCGGATTTCGCCGGTGCGCGGGATGCGGTTCAACGCGCCCGCAACCTCGCCGTCCACCAGCACGATGCGCTTGTCGCCATCGGACACGCGCGCGAGGAAGCGCTGGACCATGAACGGCTCGCGCCAGACATTGGCGAAGAGTTCGACCAAAGCGGGCAGGTTGCCATCGTCCGGCCCCAGCTTGAACACCGCCGCGCCCGCATTGCCGTGGAGCGGCTTGATCACCACCGCGCCGTGACGCGCGCGGAAATCGAGCGTTTCCTCCAGACTGCGGGTGATCAGCGTCTCGGGCATAAGATCGGCGTAATCGAGCACGAAGAGCTTCTCGGGCGCGTTGCGGACCGAGGCCGGATCGTTGACGACCAACGTCTCGCCTTCGAGCCGCTCCAGAAGGTGGGTGGCGGTGATGTAGGCGATATCGAACGGCGGGTCCTGACGCATCAGCACGACATCGATGTCGTGGCCAAGATCGAGCGTTTGCGGCGGTCCGGCGGTGAAGTGATCCCCGTCCACGCGCCGCACCTCGACCGCGCGCGCGTTCCGGGCGCGGAGGTGGCCGGTATCCCAGCTGAGATCGGCGGCGGCATAATAGTGCAGGGCGTGGCCGCGAGCCTGGGCGGCAAGCATCAGGGCAAAGGTCGAATCGCCCGCGATCTGGACGGCTTCAAGGGGATCCATCTGGACGGCGACGCGCAGCGGCTGGGTCATGTCGCCTGGTTAAGTGGCCCGCGCGCAGGCGACAAGCGGGGTGGGCCTTGACGTGCAATGTGGCGAACTGGATGGGGGATTGGTGGGAAACCGTCCGTCCGATTCGAGGGAGGGCCTCTGGAGAAGCGGACTTCGCTAGGGTATAGCAGAAACGGTGTACCTGAATCTGCCTGAACGGACTTACCCGCCGCTTTGGCGCGTAGCTGCGGCGTTCATCTTAGTTCCCGGCTTAGCAGCACTTTCGATCGCGCTTGCCTTTCCGCTGTACGCTGGACTTCAGTCGACCACAGAGCGAGTTTGGCGATCGGCGCTGGCGTATGGGTTGTTTGGAGCGTACCCGCCCGCGATTGTACTTGGTGTCCCAGCTTATTTTGCACTTCGCAGACGTTTCCAGCCGCGATTCACGAGCTGTGCAATCGTCGGGGCAGTGGTGACAGCCCTGCCTTGGGCATTTTTATCGCTTACGAGCACCCCAGATCAGGCAAGCATCGACAATCGCGCTACGGTCATCAACGGGTCGAAGACCGCCTTCGGGTGGCTTATGGACGCGCAGCTACTGGGCGGGATCGCGCTGTGCGGCGCACTCGGCGGCGTTCTTTTCTGGGTGGTCGCCGCTGCCGGAAGCGGAGCCGGGAAGTTCCGCTATCAAGCGTAATCAACCTTTCTGATAAGGTCCGCTACTGGGCCCAAACCACCATCTCGCCCCAAACCCCTCCTAGCTCGAGGACCTTGCCAGGGCGCTCAATGCGGCTTCGATGCGGCCGAGCATCGTGCCGTCGCGCGTTGTCTCCCGCATGGCGACCAGGCTCGCGCGCGCGGCCGAGAGCCGCCCCAGATGTTGTTCGAGCCGGGCGCGTTCCCACCAGAGCGTCGTGGAAAAGGGCGCGAACGCGGTCATGCGCTCGTGCAGCAAAAGCGCGCGCTCCAGATCGCCCGTGCGCCGTGCGCGCGCGGCCTGGTTGGTGATCAGGCGGATGAGGGTGCCGCGGTTGTCCATCGGGGCGAGGTACGCCGGATCGGGCGCGGCGTTGGCGCCCAGCACGCGCACGAGAACTTTCTTCAGCCCGCGCTCGTCGAGCACGAGGCCTTCGTCGAACGGGTCCTGATAGACCGCGCCGGGTTCGTCGCCGATGCGGATGAGGACGTGGCCGGGGACGCCGAGCGCGGACGCCCGCCAGCCGACTTTCCGCGCCACGCCGACGTACAGGATCGAGAGCGCAACGGGGAGGCCGTGGCCCGAATCGAGCAGCGCCATCATGTCCGCGCCCGCTTCCTCGCCGAACGCACGCTCGTCCCCGGTGAAGCCGTGCTCCTCGGCGATCAGCGCCTTGAGCATGTGCGCACGATCGAGGTTGGAGGACACGCCCGCCGAACGCGCCATCAATTGCGCGGCCATGAAGGCGACGCGGGTCAGGTAAGGGGCGAGCAGCGCCTCGGCCTCGAGCGCGCTGTCCTCGCGGTCAAGCGCGGCGAGCGCGAGCGCGGCTTCATCGAGCACGATGTGCTCGTCCTCGATGAGCGCCAGCGTGCCGACCATCGCATCGTCTCCCTTCAACCGAACGGAGACTGACCCGGCTGTGCGCAAGGCGCAATGGGCGATCGGGTTAAGTTTGCGCGCGCAGCGCGAGCAGCCGCTGGTAAACGTCGCGGCGCGGCAGGCCGAGGCGGGCTGCGATCTCGGCGGCGGCGGTTTTGAGCGGGGTTTCGGGCGCGAGCTGGGCCAGCGCCGCGTCGAGCGCGGCCGAATCCGCAGGCGCAGGCGGCGCGGGCGGCCCGATGATGATGACGATCTCGCCCTTGGGCGGCGCGCCCGCATAGCGCGTGGCGAGGCTGGCGAGCGTGCCGGG
This sequence comes from Sphingomonadales bacterium, assembly GCA_038326295.1. GTDB lineage: Bacteria > Pseudomonadota > Alphaproteobacteria > Sphingomonadales > Sphingomonadaceae > JAVVHE01. Next base: position 985 of record JBBQJX010000142.1, on the reverse strand, counting down.
AACGGCCTCCTCCCAGACCTTGGTGATCTCGCGCGCGACGGTGGCCGGCCGGTCTCCCAGCACGGCTGCAAGCGCGGTCAGCGTGCGCGCGAGGCGCGGACCCGATTCGTAAAGGATCAGCGTCGCGCGCACCTCGCCCAATTCGGCGATGGCGGCATCGCGCGCGCCGGGTTTGGCGGGCAGGAACCCCGCGAACAGGAAACGATCGGTGGGCAGCCCCGCCAGCGTCAGCGCGGCGATCGCCGCACATGGGCCAGGGATGGTGACGACCGCGTGTCCCGCCATGCGCGCATCGCGCACCAGCTTGTAGCCCGGATCGGAGATCAGCGGCGTGCCCGCGTCGCTCACCAGCGCAATCGATTCAGTCGCCATGCGCGCGATCAGTCCGGGGCGGACCGCGTCCGCGTTATGATCGTGATACGGCGTCATCGGGCGCTTGACACCCACATGCCGAAGCAGCCCGGCGGTGACCCGCGTATCCTCCGCCGCGATCAGGTCGGCACTGGCGAGCACAGCGGCCGCGCGCGGCGAGAGATCGCCCAGATTGCCGATGGGCGTGGCAACGATGTAAAGCCCGGGGGTGAGCGGCGAGGTGTCCATGGGCGGAGCATTCATTGGCGGGCGCGTGGTCCCGAGTCGAGCGCGGATCGCGCTCGCGGCGGGGGTGGCGGGGCTGCTGGCGGCGGGCTGCGCCACGCGTGCGCCCGCGCCGGTGCCGGTGGCCCCGCCACCCACGATGTCCGCGACAATCGTGCCGCCGCCGCCGCGTGAGGAGCCGCGCTCGCCTGAGGAGGCGCGCAATCTGGTCGCGGTGCTGGTGCCGACAAGCGGGCCGCAGGCGGCTGTGGGGCAATCGATCGCCAACGCTGCGCTGCTGGCGCTGATCGACCTGAAGACGCCGGGCTTCCGGCTGACGACCTACGATACCGCAGGTCCGGGCGGCGCGCGCGGCGCGGCCGAAGCGGCGGTAGTGGCTCATGCGGGC
>JBBQJX010000141.1:0-5445 GCA_038326295.1 Sphingomonadales bacterium | reverse complement strand
CGCGGCGGCGCGCGATCCGCCCGCGCGGGATTTGTGGGCGGCGGCGGGCATCCGTCAGCGTCTAGCGGGCGAACGCGCGTTTGTCAGCCTTGCGCGCACCCCCATATCGCCCGCCATGGGAGCCGCCACCTGGATCGACGCGCAGCCGATGGGCATCCACGTGCCGCAGGGGGACTTCTGGATCGATCCCTCGCGGCCGGTGGAGCGCGCGGTGATCACCCACGGCCACGCCGATCACGCGCGCGGCGGGCACGGGCGCGTCTGGGCGACCCCGGGAACGCTCGCGATCATGGAGGCGCGCTATGGCCCGCAGCCGGGCGCGGTGCCGCTCGACTATGGCGAGCAGACGCGGCTGGGCGGGGTGGACCTGGCGTTCGCGCCCGCAGGCCATGTGCTGGGTTCTGCGCAGGCGATCCTCGATCATGCGGGCGAACGCGTCGTGGTCTCGGGCGATTTCAAGCGCGCGCCCGATCCCACCTGCGCGGCCTTCACCCCCATCGAATGCGATGTGTGGATCACCGAGGCGACATTCGCGCTGCCCGTGTTCCGGCACCCGCCGGTTGAGGGCGAGATCGGCAAGGCGATCGCCGCCGTGCGCGCCAACCCCGATCGCTGCGTGCTGATCGGTGCCTACGCGCTGGGCAAGGCGCAGCGCGTGATCGCCGAACTGCGGCGCGCGGGATGGGACCAGCCCATCTATATCCACGGCGCGATGGCGAAGCTGTGCGTGGTTTACGAGGACGCAGGCGTGCCGCTCGGCGAACTCCGCCCCGCCTTGGTGGCGAGCGCGGCCGAGATGCGCGGCCAGATCGTGCTCGCCCCGCCGTCGGCGCTCGGCGATCGCTGGTCCCGACGGCTGCCCGATCCGATCACCGCGATGGCGAGCGGCTGGATGCGCGTGCGCGGCCGGGCACGCCAGCGCGGCGTTGAGCTGCCGCTGGTGATCAGCGATCATGCCGACTGGGACGAGCTGACCGAAACGTGTCTGGAAGTCCGCCCGCGCGAAGTCTGGGTGACGCACGGGCGCGAGGAAGCGCTGGTGCACTGGCTGGAAACCCGCCAGGTCCGCGCGCGCGCGCTGATGCTGGCGGACCGCGAGGACGAGGACGATTAGCCCGGCTTCTTCCCCGCCGCATTGAACGTGCGCACATAGTCCTTCACGCCCGCCATCTCCTCGGGCTTCAGCACACCGTCCCACGGTGGCATCGTGGTTGAGCGGCCGATCGCACCGCCGCCGCCGTGCAGCACCGCCATGATGTGCGCGTCCGAGAACCATTTGTGGAACGCGGGATCGGTGAAGTTGGGGATGTAATCCTGCAACTGCTCGGCGACCTCGGCGTTGCCCTTGCCGTCCGCGCCGTGGCAGCGCGCGCAGTTGGTGTTGTAGACGCTTTTGGCGTCCGCAAGGCTGATCGGCACGATCGCCGCCCCCGACGCGGCGGTCGCAGCCTCCGCCGATGCGGCCGCCTTCTGCGCATTGAGCGCCGCCTTGCCCGCGCCGCTGCCCGCGGGGACCAGCATCGCGATCATGCCGGTCGGGCGCTTGGCCTCCCCCATAATGGGCACCAGCACCTGCCCGTCGGGCGCGACGACCATCGCGGTCAGCCCGCGCTGCGCGACATCGGGCGCGCGCGCGATCGTGTCCCATGTGTCGGCATGCGTGGCGTTGGCGGAGACGGTGAAGATCTCGCCCGAATAATTGTCAGCAAAGATGTATTTGCCCTTGAGTTGCGGGAAGCGATCCGCCCGGTACACGCTGCCTCCGATCACCGATCGGATGAAGGCGTTGTGGTGATAGGTCAGGACCGGCGGATGTTCGGTGCCCACGATCTGCGCGGGCCTGGTCTCGCGCTTTTGCACGGCAAAACCCTCGATGTACGGGAATTGATAATTGCCGCCTTTGGCGATGCGGTTCACCTCCTCCCATTCCGTCGAGCCGACGTCGCCCGCCCAAATCTGTCCGGTTTTTGGGTCAAAACCGAAGCGAAAGGGGTTGCGCAGCCCCATCGCCCAATATTCGCCCAGCGCCGCCGCACCCTTGTCCGCCCACGGATTATCGAGCGGGATCATGTAGTTCGCGGTCTCGCCACGCTCGGGCTGGCGCAAAATGGGTCGGCTGACCGTGCCGCCGCGATTGTCCACATCAAGCCGCAGGATGCCGCCGACCAGACTGCAATCGATGCGCTGATGGCAACTTTGCATCGCCATCTCGCCGACCGCGAGGTACAGCATGCCATCCGGCCCGAAGCCAACCATGCCCGCATTGTGGTAGCCATCGTTCTTCCGGCCCTGCGCGATCAGCGGCATCCTGCTCGCGGCGCGCGCCTCGGGCGTGGGCTGCGAAAGATCGTAGCGATTGAGGTGGTTGACCTGGCTGTTCTCGTGATATTCGGTGAAGTATAGGTACACGTAGCCCGCGTTCTTCGATCCCGTCTTGCCGAACTCGGGATGCAGATCGAAGCCGAGCGCGCCGTTCTCCATCTCGACATAGCCGACGCGCGGCGCGATGTTCATCAGCATCCTGGCGTTCGCGCCGCTGGGGTAATCCGCCCGCCATAGTTCGCCCGCGCGCGTGAGGACGTAAGCGGTGTGGGGATCGCTTTTGGCGAACTGGACCATGATTGGCGTGGTGAAGGTGGTGGTGCCAAGCCCGTTGACGACCGCGAAGGGGCGATCCTGACTGACATTTGCATCGATGCGCATCCGCGTCACGAAATTGGCGAAGTTGCGGTCGGTGCCAAAGCGGTGGCCAACATAGAGCGGCGTGGCGGCGAACAGCAGCACCGCCCAGATCGCGGGGCGTTTCAGCAGCCCGAACAGGTTGCCGACGAAGCCGGCGGCGCGTGCGCCCACTCCGGTCCCGGCCGGGCCGAACGCGATGAAGGCGAGCAGAAACCCGACAAAGGCCGCCAGCGTGGACTGGAGCAGGAATTCGGGGCTGAAATTGATCGGCGTAAGGAAGAACATGTAGAGCGCGGCAGCGACGATGCCGGTGACGAGCGCGTACACCTCGATCGCGGCGCGGCGCGCGGAGGCGAATACGCCCCATCCTGCAATGAGCCGCGCGGCGAGGAAGGCGAGCAGGCAGGCCACCAGATCGGCCTTGAGCACAATGATCGCGTCGGCGGGCGTGACGGTGATCGCAGGAAGGTGGATCAGCCCCTTGGGGATCATCCGGACATGCGCATAGGCAAGGCGCGCGCCCGCCCAGACCGCGACCACAACGATGAGCAGTTCGAGCAACAGCGTCGCCGCGCGCGCCAGAGGGGGGGTTTGCCGCACTTGATCCTCGATTGCGATGGCCGGTAAGCGCCCGCGACGCCTTTGCTGCGGCGCACCCCTAGCGGACATCGGTTACGGTATGAAGAGCGGTTGTTTGGCGCGGGCGGGCGTTGCGTGCGCGCTGGCGCTGGTTTGCACAGCCCCGGCGATGGCCGCGGACGCGCCCGATACGATCGTCGTGACGGCGGCGCGTACCGCCTCGCTCGAAGCATTGGGTGGAGTGACCCTGAGCCGGGCGCAGATCGAGGCGCTCGCACCGGTCAGCGTGCTCGACGCGCTCGACCGGGTGGCAGGCGTGCGCGCGTTCAATACGGGGGGTGTGGCGGGGGGGACGTTCCTCTCGGTGCGCGGTGGCGAGCCCAATTTCACGCTGACGCTGATCGAGGGGGCGAAGGTCAACGATCCGACGAACTCGGCCGGTGGTGCGTTCGATTACGCACAGATCGATCCGGCGCTGCTCGATCGGATCGAGATCTATCGCGGCGCGCTCTCGGCGGTCCACGGCGCGGACGCGCTTTCGGGCGTGGTAAACCTGCGGCTGCGCACGCCGGTAGCGGGGGAACGGACAGCGAGCGCGCGGGTGACGGGGAGTACGGGTGGCGAAGTGGGCGGAGATGCCTCCGCGGCGCTGGGCTGGCAGGGCGGCGGGCTGCTGCTGGGCGCGGGTGCATACGATAGCGGCGATCTGGACGCGGGCGGGCATCTGGCGCGACAGCAGGGGCTGGCGAGGCTGACGGGCGAGGCGGGCGGCGTTCGGCTTGCCGCGCTCGGCCTGTATGCCGCGACCGACCGGCGCGTCTTTCCCGAGGATAGCGGCGGCCCACGCCTCGCGGTGCTGCGCGGCCAGGATGTGCGCTCGACGGGGTTCGCGCTGGCGAGCCTCGAAGCGTCGCTCGCCACCCCCGGCGCGTGGGTGCCGACCGCGCGCCTGAGCTGGTCGAGGCAGGATGTCGACAACGATACGCCGCCGATCGCGCCCGGCGTGCTCGATGGCGTGCCGCGCATCCGCGCGGTCACCGCGTTCGAGCGGATCGAGGCGAGCTTCGATCTGCGCACCACGCGCGGCGTGCTGGGCGTAGCGGCCGGGGGCAGCTGGCTGGACGAGCTGGGAGTAGGCCACGGCTTCGTCGATTTCGGCTTCGAAATCCCCGCCGATTTCCGCCTGCATCGCACGCTCGCAAGCGGCTTCGTCGAGGCGACGCTGACGCCGGCGCGCTGGGCGGCCGTCACCGCGAGCGCGCGCTACGATGCGCCCTCGACCTCGTCCGCGCGCTGGACCGGACGGATTTCGGGGCGGGTAACCCCGGTTGTGGGCGGCCCGGCGCTGTTCGCGGATTATTCGGAAGGCTTCAAGCTGCCGTCGATCTACGCGCTCGCCTACCCGCTGATCGCCAATCCCGCGCTCAAACCCGAGCGCGCGCGCAGCCTGGAGGCGGGGCTGGACTGGGCGTTCGCGCCGGGTGCCCGCGTGCGCGTAGCGGCCTTTGCGACACGCTACGCCGATCTGATCGACTTCGATGCCGCGAACTTCACCAACGTCAATCGAAGCCGTGTCGATTCGCGCGGCATCGAGGCCGAGGCGCACGCGCCGCTGGGGCGGACGCTGAGCGTGACTGGATCGCTGACCTATCTGGACACGACCAACTTCAGCGGCCCGCCGTTGCGCACCCGGCCTGACTGGCACGGCAGCGCCCGACTGACCTGGACGCCCCTCCCCGCCGTCTCGGCGTTCGCGGATGTGGACAGCGCGAGCGGGGCGTTCGATCTGTCGGTCCCCACCGGCCAGATCCGGACGCGCGGCCACAGCGAATTCAGCCTTGGCGGCGGCTACCGCCTTTCGCCCGCGGTGAGCGTGGACCTCGTGCTGCGCAATCTGACCGACCGGCGCTTTGAGGATGCCGTCGGCTTTCCCGATCCGGGCCGCGTGCTACGCGCGAGCCTGCGGTTCACGCGCTGAACGTCCATCGGGAACAAACAAATCGGGCGCCCGCAAAGGCGCCCGAGGAAGGCCCGAACCGATCGGGGTGACACTCTCTATGCCGTAGCCAATGTATCCAAGCTGAACGCCTGTTCATCCCTTAGCGCGGCGCACCGGCGGGCGCACATTGCACAGATCGACATGGCCTGTCGGCGTGACGAAGAAGCTCTCGCGCCGGGTGGCGC
>JBBQJX010000140.1:0-5492 GCA_038326295.1 Sphingomonadales bacterium | reverse complement strand
GAGAAGGGCCAGTCCGAGGAGGAGATCGCCGCTGCGTTCTTTGTCACCCCGGCGGTGGTCAGGCAGCGCCTCAAGCTGGCGGGGGTCAGCCCGAAGCTGCTCGAGGTCTATGCCGAAGATGGTCTCACTCTTGATCAGCTGATGGCGTTCACGGTCAACGCCGATCATGGGCGCCAGGAACAGGTGTTCGAGCGGATCAGCGGCTCTTACGCCAAGGACGCCCATGTCATCCGGCGCCAGCTGACCGAAGGCTCGATCCGCGCCACCGACAAGCGGGTGCAGTTCATCGGTATCGACGCCTATGTCGACGCTGGCGGCACCGTGCTGCGCGACCTGTTCCAGGGCGACGAGGGTGGCTGGCTCGAGGATGTCGGGCTGGTGGAGCGGCTCGTTGCCGAAAAGCTCGATGCGGCAGCAGACACGATTCGGGCCGAAGGCTGGAAGTGGCTCGAGGTCGCGGTCGACTTCCCGTACGGCCACACCTGGGGCCTGCGCGATATTGGTGGCGAGCCGGTGCCACCGACAGAAGCCGAGGAAACTGCCGCGGCCGCGCTTCGCGCCGAGTACGAACGCCTCGAGGCGGAATATGCCGGGGTCGACGAGCTGCCCGACGCGATCGACGCCCGGCTCGGCGCGATCGAGACGGCGCTGGAGGCGTTCGACGATCGGCCGCTGGCGTTCAACGCTGACGATGTTGCCATCGCCGGGGTGTACATCAGCATCGGCCGCAGCGGTGAGCTGATCATCCAACGCGGCTATGTGCGGCCCGAAGACGAACGGCCTCTGGTGGTCGAGGAACCCGCACAGCGTGGCGAGGACGGCCAGGACGACGGCTCTGCCGGCACCGGCGCCGCCGACACCGCCAACAGCGCTCAGACGCCGCGCAGCGGCCCTGTCGACCCTTCTGCTGGCTCCAGTACCACCCAGGGCTCTGTTGCAAAAACTGCGAGACTGCCGAACTGGGGCGCTGGGCTGGAAGCGGAGCGGGCGTGAGCGATTTCAAGTGGCGCCATTTTCAAGGTGCGGTGATCCTCTGGGCGGTTCGGTGGTACTGCAAGTATGGGATCAGCTACCGGAATCTGGAGGAGATGCTGGAGGAGCGTGGCGTCGATGTTGATCACACGACGATCTACCGCTGGGTCCAGCACTATGCGCCCGAGATGGAGAAGCGGCTGCGCTGGTACTGGAAACGCCCGGGGCTATCGCGCAGCTGGCGGGTCGATGAGACCTACGTCAAGGTCAAAGGGAAGTGGGTCTATCTGTATCGGGCCGTCGACAAGGATGGCGACACCATCGATTTCTACCTGTCGGCGACACGGAACACCAAGGCCGCCAAGCGCTTCCTGGGCAAGGCCCTCAACGGCTTGAAGGTCTGGGAAAAGCCGTTGAAGATCAACACCGACAAGGCGCCGACCTATGGTCCCGCGATCGCGGATCTGAAGAAGGAGGGCAAGCTGCCCGAGGACACACTCCACCGGCAGGTCAAATATCTCAACAACGTGATCGAGTCCGATCACGGCAAGCTCAAGCAGCTGATCAAACCCGTGCGCGGCTTCAAATCGTTGAAGACCGCCTATGCCACGATCAAGGGCTTCGAAGTCATGCACGCCCTGCGTAAAGGCCAAGCCGCCCTCTTCCAATATGGTGGCGGCATCATGGGCGAAGTGCGTCTGATTGAGCGGCAGTTCAACGTCTACACCGGCTGAAGCCGATCACGGCAACGGCCGTTCTCGGCTCCGCTAAATCTTTGCAACAGAGCCCCCGCCGCCGAGCGCCGGCTGTTCGCGCGCGTCGCGGCCCCTTACGCGCCCTATTTCACGCGCGCACCGCGCTTCGATGACCGCGCAATGGCGGCGATGACCGGCCGCCAACCCTCCCCACCCGGACCCGAATGGTGGGACCGGCTGACCGATTATTGCGTGCGCACGGGCTTCATCCGCGCCGGGCGCGTCAACGGAACGGGCGCACCATATGCCGATACGGCCCACGCATCGCGCTCGCGCCCGAACGGCATCGCCAGCGCGCGTCCTGGCGTGAACTCGGCCGGATCGCGGTAGCCCGGCACCCCGATCGCGATTGCGGCTTGCGGTACATCGAACCGGAAGGTCCCGTGCAGGTGATCCCACACGCTAAGCCCGGACGACCAGTTGCTGTCGGTCTCGGCGCGAACCGTCGAATGGTGGATGCCGTGCATGCGCGGCGTCGTGATGACGCGCGCCAGGCGACGTTCGAGCGCATGCGACAGGCGCCAATTGCTGTGGTGGAACAGGATCGACAGGAAGAAAAAGCCCTGCCACGCCGCGAGCGCGCGCGGCGATACACCGATCGCCGCGACCTGCAGCGCGCGGTAGGGAACCGAGATCGCCATGTCGGCGGCGTGAAAGCGCAGGGCGGTGGACGCATCCATGTCCAGATCGACATGATGGACAAGGTGGAAGCGCCACAGGAAGGCGATGCGATGCGTGGCCGTATGCCAGACATAAACCGTGTAATCCAGGAGCAGGAAGGCGAGTGCATCGCGAACCCACGCCGGCGCGTGCAGCCACTGGACCAGACCGGCGCCCCGCCGCTCGGCACGCCGGGCCAGCGGGCGAACGACCGGCCGCTCGATCAGCGCGACCGTCGCCAGCGCGAGCCCGCCCAGCACAAGGTTCCCCGCGATCCGGCGCGCGCCGGGCTGCGTGCGTGCGCGCAGCGGCCTGCGTCGCTCGCCAACGAGGATCAGCGCGGCCGCCACGCCGAGCAGCGCGGCACCGGTCAGGGCGGAAAATCGGGAACGGGGCATGGCGGGTTCTCCACGGGGCGAGGCGCGGTGACATGATCCCGCGCGTGGTGCTCTTCACACGTTACCCCACGCCGGGCGTCGCCAAAACGCGCCTGATCGGCGCGCTCGGCGCCGACGGCGCGGCCGCGCTCCACCGCCGTCTGACCGAGAACACGCTCGCCGCCCTGCGCGCGAGTGACTTGCCGTTCGAGATCCGCTCGACCGGCGCGCCCCCCGGCGCGTTCACGCGGTGGCTCGGCGATGTGCCCGTGGTCGATCAGGGAGCGGGCGATCTCGGCGCACGGCTCACCGCGGCGGGACCGCCCTATCCCACGATCTTCATCGGCGCGGATGCCCCCGATCTCACGCCCGGACATCTGCTCGACGCCGTCGCCCTGATGACCCGGGCGCAGCCGGTGATCGGCCCGGCGGAAGACGGCGGCTACTGGCTGCTCGGCCTTCCGCGCGCGGCCGATACACTGTTCGAGGCGATGCCGTGGGGGACGGACGGAGTTTTTGCCGAGACGCTGGCGCGCATGGAACGGCTCGGCATCCAGCCGACGATGCTGCCGACGCTCGCCGATCTCGATCGCCCCGAGGATCTCGCGCGCTGGCCCGATCTCGCGTGACCGATGCGGTCGCCATCATCATCCCGGCGCTCGACGAGGCGGCGACCTTGCCCCGTCTGGCGCGCCACCTCGCCCTGCTCGATCCGCCACCCGCCGAGGTGCTCGTCGTCGATGGCGGCAGCAGCGACGCGACCGTCGCCATCGCGCGCGCGGCGGGGTTGGCGGTGATCACCGCGGGGCGCGGCCGCGCGCGCCAGATCAACGCGGGCGTGGCCGCGGTGACGAGCGCGATCGTCTGCGTCCTCCACGCCGACACGCTGCTGCCCGACGACGCGATCGCGGTCATCCGCCGCACGCTCGCCGATCCCCGCATCGCGCTCGCGGGGTTCACGCCGCTGCTATGCGGTCCGGACAAGGTCCGCTGGGTGACCTCGTTCCACAACTGGCTCAAAACCTGGTACGCGCCGCTGCTCTTCCGCCCGCGCCTGTTCCTGCGCGGCGCGCGGCTGCTGTTCGGCGATCACGCGATGTTCTTCCGCCGCGCCGGCTTCCTCGCGGTGGGCGGCTGCGACGAACGCCTCGCGGTGATGGAGGATGCCCAACTCTGCATCGCGCTGAACGCCCTCGGCCGCGTGCGCCTCGTCAACCGTATCGTGCTCACCTCGGACCGCCGCGTCGCGCGCTGGGGCGAGTGGCGTGCCAATCTCGTCTATTTGTCCGTGGGCGTGCGTTGGGGGCTCGGCCAGCGCGCGCGCCTGGCGCGCCGTTATCCCGACGTCCGCTGAACCTTTGGCAAAGGCGACTCGGCGCGATCATTGGCGATCATGCGTCCTCTGCGCGAGGAAGGACCCCATTGAGGATGATCGCGGCAAGCGAATGCTGGACCGAACGGAATTCGGCTTCGCCCAGCCGCTTCACGTCCATCAGTGCCTTCACCTGCGGCGCGAAATCGGCGTAGTGCTGCGTTGCTGCCCAGATCAGGAACAACAGGTGCAGCGGGTCGACCTCGACCAGCCGCCCGGCCTTGATCCATTCGGCGATGACCCTGGTCTTGGTTTCGACCACATGTCTGAGATCGGTCCGCAGGTACGCCGCAAGTTCAGGCGCGCCGTGGAGAATTTCGTTGGCGAAGACGCGCGAAGACGTTGGGTAGCGGCGGGTCAGCTCGAGCTTGGCGGCAATATAGCGCGCGAGTTCTGTCGCCGGATCCCCGCCGGGATCGAGCGTTGCCAGCGGGGCAAGCCAGCGACCGAGCACGCGGCCCAGCACCGCGAGATACAAAATCCGCTTTGTGCGGAAATAATAATGGAGATTTGGCTTGGAAATGCGCGCGCGATCAGAGATTGCATCGATGGTCGCGCCGTCGAAGCCGGATTTTGCAAATACGACTTCAGCGGCGTTCAGGATCTTGCGTTCATTATGCTGCTGGATGCGCGTCTTTTTCTTGACAGCTTCCATCTCGTTCGTGATCAATCTCTTCTTCTCACGCTAGGCTTCGACACTGGAACTGTTGGCCCGTGCCAGATTACGTATAGCTCAGTCGCCGTAGGGCAACCAGATCGTCTTCAACTGCGATGCATGACGCAGAAAGGCGCGGCCCTCGCCGTGCGCGGGCGATGTCCAGTCGCGCGCGCGGCCGCGCGCCACCCAGGTCCGTTTGATCGTTGCCGCCGCCGCGCGCTCCACCGCAGCCCCGCCGTCCGCGCCGCCGAAATGCCACATCGCGCCGACCTGATCGTGCTCCGCCAGCACGAGCGCGAGGCGCTCTCGGTCGCCCGTGACGATGTTGATCACGCCCGGGGGTACGTCCGAAGTCTCGATCACCTGGATAAAATCGGTCGCGGGCAGCGGCATCGCCTCCGAAGGTACCACGACGCAGCGGTTGCCGAGCGCGATCGCGGGCGCGAGCAGCGATACAAGCGCGAGCAGCGGGGCCTCGTCCGGGCAGGCGATGCCGATCACGCCAATGGGTTCGTTGATGGACAGCGCCACCGCGCGCATCGGCGGGGAATGGACGCGTCCATCGAACTTGTCCGCCCACGCGGCATACGCGAACAGGCGCGCGATGCTCGCTTGCACCTCGGCTTGCGCGGCCTTCGGCTCGGTTCCGGCGGACGCGAGGCGGGCGGCGAACTCGTCGGCGCGGGCGGACAGGTTCT
>JBBQJX010000139.1:0-5571 GCA_038326295.1 Sphingomonadales bacterium | reverse complement strand
GTCCAGGCCAGCCGCGCGATCAGGCTTGCCAGTGCCGCCTCGCGCGCGCGCGCGTGGGCGCGCGCAGCGCGCCAGCCGCCGACGCCGCGGCGCAGACCGCCGAGTGCGCGCCATAGCGGCAGCGCGGCCGCGAGCCGCTCTCCCACACCCGTCAGCGCGCGTGCGAGCGCATATTGGGCGGGACTCTGGATCGCGCGGGCGTGCTGCATCGGTGCCTGCTAGAGGGGATTGATCGCACGCGAAAGCGCATCCCGGGTTGCACGGGCGATGGCAGCGCACCAACCCTCGGCACGCATGAACGCTGCGCCCATGTGCTGGCCGCACACAGACGAAGTTGCCAGCGGGCAGTCGCTCTGGAGCAGCGGGCAAATGATGGCGACGGGATGTTGCGATCGCCAAATTTACCGCTGCGTGAAGACGAAGGCCTCCACCCGCCATCGTCCGGCGTTCAGGAGGCGCAGCCGTCGATTGGCGGTGCGCGTTGCGGCGACAAACCGCTCGTGAATGCCCGCCGCATGCTGGGCGAAATCGTGAAAATCGATGCAGTGATGGGCAAGGATCAGGACCCCGCCGGGGCGAAGCGCGATCGCGACGTCCCGCGCTACGCGCTCCATCTGCCTGGGCGACAGATAATACAGGATCTCTGCGACGACGATCGCATCATAGACTGCGCGCGGAAACCGCCCTGGCAGGATCAGCCGGGACGCGCGTGCGCGTCTGGATTGGCCGAGGGCCTGCGCAGTCAGTTGCACCCCCGTCCGGGTCCCCTCGGTCGCGTCGAGCCGGAGCGCGCGCGCGGCGAGCGCGACACTGTTCGAGCCGTTGCCGCTCGCCAGTTCGAGCACCCGGCCGAATGGCCCGGAGCCGAGCGCGTGGAGGATCGCGGCGCGCTTCCTGGCTTCGTCGCGCGCGGCGAAGGTCCGCCATGGGTCGCGGTTCGCCGCGAAGGTGCGTTCGAACCCGGCGAGCGTGATCGGGCGGGTCTTCACCCGGCCTCGAACCATTCCACTGGGCCCGCGAAGCGGGTGCGTTCGGCGCGCGACATGGTGAAGCCGGTCGGGCTATCGGTGATTGCGCCCGTTTGCGTGCGGTAGAGACCGAGGATCGACTGCTTTGCGAGTGCGCCCCCCGGAACGGCGAGGCCGCGCGCCGCGCCGGGCAAGCGCGCGCGCCCCTCGGGCCATACCCGGTAAGCAAGCCGTCGCGTGCGACCAACGCGGATCCGTGCAAGCGCGTGCGCGACCGCGACGTGATCGGGATGGGCATCGCTCGAAGACGGTCCCACGATCAGCCCCGTCCCATGCCTGAACGCATGCCGCAACGCGCGTTCGAGTGGACGCCAGTCGCTTGGATGCAGGCGACCCAGCGCGCCATCGGGCAAGCCGAGGAACTCGATGCACGCGGAGGACAACCCCGCGCGGTGCATCGCCCGGCGGGTTTCGACGCGGCGTGCCGCCACGAGCCGCTCGCGTGGCCAGCGCGCGCTCCCCGGATGCGAGGCCGCGCCGTCGGTGACAAGAATGACGCGCACGCTACCCCCCGCACGGAGCAGCGTACGGATAAGACCGTAAGCGCCGATCGTTTCGTCGTCGGGATGCGGGGCGACGATGAGCGCCGCACGCGGGCACCCGAGGCTCAGCCTCACAGCGCGGGCGCGATGCACCCTGCAGCCACCGCCTCTCCGACGCGCATGCGCTGTGCATCGGGCGCGGGTTGGCGCAGATATGTGGCGAGATCGGCGATCGCTGAGGCAAGCGGGTGCGATGCGAAACGCCCGGGCAGACCCACCGCCTGCTCGGCGATCACGCACGCACGCTCGCCCGCTTCGAGCACCGCCACCCGCGCGGCCGCCACCCAGGCAAGGCGCGTCGCGTCGTCGGATGCCGCGAACCATTGCCCGGCCGCGCGCCGGACCGGCCCGGCGGCGGCTTCGGCCAGGCGCAGCAGCTCGGCAAGTCGGCCCAGCTGGTGCACGTCGCGCGCACGATCGAGTGCGAGCAGGTGCGCGCGTGCGTGATCGAACAGTGCGGCGATGCCACCCGCCTGAACCGCAGCGAAGCGGAGTGCGCCACCGCTGAACCAGGGCTCGCGTGCATACGCGTTTGGGTCACCGATAAGCTGGTCGCGCGCGATCGCCGCGCGGTGCCAGCGGACGATATGCGAACCCGAACGCTGCATGCCGTTCGTCTGCCACCAGTCCCGATCGATCGCGGGTGGGCTCGCGGCCAGATCGAGCAGGACCAGCTGCTGTCCCTGCGCCGCATCGGCGGTCAACAGCGCGTGCGTGCAGATGTCCGCGCCCGAAGCGTAGCTCTTGCCTCCCGTGAGATGATCCCCGTCGAGACGCAGCGGCTCGCCAGGTAACGCGGCACCCCAGACGCCGAGCAGCGCGCCAGTCGATAGCGTTGCGGTGAGCATGTCCCGCTGCGCGGCGGTGCCGTAGCGAAACACGATCTGCACCGCATCGACATGGCCCTCGAACAAGCGACCGAGCGGCAGGTCGCGGCGGCCGATCGCATACAGCGCGCGCAGCAGGTCGAGCAAAGCGGACGGTGTAGCGGGATCGGGCCCGGGCGCGATTTGCGCGCACAGACGGCGCAGCGCGGCGGCAAGGTCTGGTGCTTCGCCTCGGCCTTCGGGATCCGCCAACGCCATCGCGACCGTCACGCCGCCCTGTCCTGCCGCACGCGTTCCAGCGCCGCGAGCGCGCGTTCGGCCACGCCGAGCGAAACGCGACGCTCGCCGCCCGGAACGGTCGGCGCGATCCGCATCGCGAACGCCTCCGCGTTGGGGCAATCGCGCGCGACGCCGAGAATGTGATCGGGCTTGAGGCCGAGCGCTTGGGCAAGCAAGGCGCGGACCCCGGGCTCGCCCGACGGCTCGAACGCCGCGCGCGCCTGCGCCTGCGCGTGCCATTGCCACGCCGCGTCGGCGGGATGCGCGACGATCACCCCAGACGCGGCGACCGCATCGCTGTCGAATGCCGAGAGCGCAGTCGCCAGCCCACCTTGCGCCCGCCCGTCGCGCCGCGACGAGGTCTCTACCACCACGCGCGCGTCCCGGCGGACGCGCAACCCCGCGCGCCCGGCCTCGTCGACGATCAGCGCATCCTCGCCGCTGGGTCGCGAGGCGAACCCCCCAAGCGCGCGGTAAGCGCGGCTACGAAAGCCGAGATTGGCACCCGCAGTGAAATGGTGGCCGCCCTGCGGCTCCCACGCGACCGGATCGATGGTACGACGAAGCGCGTACAGCCGGTCGTAATAGGTTTCGATCCGTGCCTGCAGCGTATCGCGCTCACTATGCTCGCGCACGATCCGGCCGGTGACGATGTCGGCCGATTGCAGCGCGCGGCAGGCGGTCACGATCCAGTCCGGGCGCGGGGCGCTGTCGGCGTCGGTGGTGAGCAGCACGGCGTCCGCAAGGTCCGCCAGACACGCCGTTCCAAGCCCCATCGCGGCGGCGCGCGCGCGCCCCGCATTGGGTTCGGGGGCGCGTGCACCGACCTCGACGGCAATGTGTGACGCCATCGCCGCCGCGCGTTCGCGGACCAACGCCACGCCGTCATCCTCGCAACCGTCGAAAAAGAGGCAAAGGTGGACGCGGGCGGGATCGGTGCCGACCTGGCGATCGAGCGCGTCGAGCAGGCGGGGCAGCAGCGTGCGTTCGTCGCGCACCGGCACGCAGACCGCGACCGGTGCGTGCGCCGGGATAGCAGGCCGGACACTGGCTGGGCGGTGCGCACGATCGGCGGTTCCAGGCACCGCGACCGGTCGCTCGAAATGCGGAATTCTCGCGCAACCGCGTGCGGGGAGATCGGGCAAATCGGTGTCCATCGGGCCGGAAAACGCAGAACGGATCGTAACGTTGCCTGCGCGGATCGACACAGCTGCGAGGCTGCCGGTGGCTGGCTTCGAACGCATTCTCACCGGCTGTCGCTGCCAGACCGGCAGTCGGTTAAGGCAAGCACATCGTTCGCGCGTAACCGGGAGACCGTCACCGGCATTTCCCCATTCACCCCCCGCGCGCTAGCGCTTGGCGGTGCGCTCACCAACCCTCCGCCGCGTCGGCTTCGGCCTGGTGCTGCTCGGCCTCATCGGCGCGATCGCGCTCGTCTGGGTGGAACGCGGCCGTCTTGCGCAGCGCTTCGTCATCGACACGCTGCGCGCGCGCGGCGTTCCCGCCAGCGCCACGATCGAGACCGTCGGCGCTGGCGGGATCGCCGCGCGCGATCTGGTCCTGGGAGACCCCGCGCACCCCGATCTCGTCGCCGCCCGTGCCGAGGTCGCGCTGGGCTGGACCGGTCTCAACCCGCACGTCACCGCCGTGCGGCTGGTGCGCCCCATCCTCCACGCGCGCATCGACGCCAAAGGCCGCATCGCGCTCGGCACGCTCGATCGACTGCGCCCGCCACCCGATGGCACCCCCGGCCGTCTCCCCGATCTGGGACTGGCCATCGAAGAGGGCCGCGTGCTCCTCGCCACCCCCTACGGCCCGCTCACCGGCAGCCTCTCGGGCAGCGGCAACCCCGCGCGCAGCTTCACCGGCCGCATCCGCGTCGCCCCCACGACACTGACCATCGAGGGATGCCGCGTCCCGCTCACCGCCGGCGATCTCGCGCTCGGCGCACGGGCGCGCCGGGGGACGGTCGAAGGCGCGCTCGATCTGGGCGCGCTCGACTGCGAGGGGATGACTGCCGCTGGTGCGCGCGTCGTCCTCGCACTCGCGGTCCCCGATCCGATCGTTCGCGCGCAGGGCCGGGTCGAACTGGCGCTTGCGTTGCCCGCCGGGGCCGGAGGTCGCGCGAACCGCGCCACCGCCACCTTCGACGGCGCGGTGGGACCGACCCGCGTCCCGGGCGATGTGCGGGCGGGCGCGCAGCAGCTTGCTTACCAGGAGTGGACAGCCGCAGCCGCCGCCCTGTCGGGCCGCCTGAATTTCGATCCCTCACAGGAGCAGCCCTCAGGCTCGGGCCGTGCGACGCTTCAGCATGCCGCGCTCGCGGTGCCGTCGCGCGCGCGGCTCGCGCAGCCGACGTCGGGTCTGAGCGCCACGCCACTCGGGCCGCTCGAAGCCGCAACCCGCGCCGCGCTGGCGCGTGCTGCCCGCGATTTCAGCGCCTCGGCGGACGTGTCGCTCAATCTCCGGCCGGGCGATCCGTATGACAATATCGAGGTGCGCGCGGCCAGCGGCGCTCGGGCCCGCTACCGGCACGGAATCGACGGTGCGACCGTCTGGATCTCGGGCGGCGGACTGCCGACCGCCCGGATCGGCATGTCCGCCGCGCCTGACCTCATCGGCCGCGCGACGCTCGCCGCGTTCGGCGCAGGGACGGCCCACCTCGCTGCAACCGAAGTCGCGTTCGCGCGCATGGGGGATCGGATCACGATCGCCGGACCTCTCCTCCTCGATGGCCCGCTGGGCCCCGGCCGCGTCGAGGGGCTGGCCATTCCCGCCGCCGATTTCGCCTTGACGCTCGCACCCGCCGTCACGCTCACCCCCGCGCGGTGCCTCGTGGTGACGGCGCGGCGTGTGATCGAGCCGCGCTATACGCTGACCAGCGCCAGCACAACG
>JBBQJX010000138.1:0-5578 GCA_038326295.1 Sphingomonadales bacterium | reverse complement strand
CGAAGCGCAATGTCCAACATCCTCGGCGCCGCCATCGTCCCCGTCACCCCGTTCCAGCAGAACGCCACGCTTTTCTGGTGCAAGGCCACGATGAAGGCCGCGTGGGTCGATCCGGGGGGCGATCTGCCCGCGTTGCGGCAGGCCGCGCGCGCCAAGGGGGTGACGATCGAGACGATCCTGCTCACCCACGGGCATATCGATCATGCGGGCGAGGCGGGGGTGTTCGCCGCCGAACTCGGCGTGCCGATCGAAGGCCCGCACCGCGACGATCTGTTCTGGCTCGAATCGCTCGAGGAGGTGGGGCGCGGTTACGGCATGGATGCGGCGCGCAGCTTCGGTCCCGATCGCTGGCTCGACGAGGGGGATATGGTCACCGTGGGCGAGGTGACGTTCGATGTTCACCACACGCCGGGTCATACGCCCGGTCATGTGATCTTCCACCAGCCCGAAGTGGGCATCGCGCAGGTGGGCGATGTCCTCTTTCAGGGATCGATCGGCCGTACCGATTTTCCGCGCGGCAACCACGCGGACCTGATCGCCTCGATCCGAACCAGGCTTTGGCCGCTAGGAGATGCAACGCGCTTCATCCCCGGCCACGGCGGCAATTCGACCTTCGGCACCGAGCGGCGGAGCAATCCGTACGTTTCCGACGCCGCGCTCGCGCAACCGTAACGGGGTGTGGGCGTTCTCAATGCTCCACCCTGAAGGAGAGAACGCCATGGACAACGACCGCATCGAAGGCTCGGCCACCAAGATCGGCGGCGACATCAAGGAAGGCGTCGGCCATGTGCTCGGCGACAAGAAGATGGAAACCGAAGGCAAGATGGATCAGGCCGAAGGCAAGGCGCAGAACACGGTGGGCGGCATCAAGGACGCGCTGCGCGGCGACTGAGCCCGGAACGGGGCGCGGCGGCGCAGCTCAGGCCGCCAGCCGCGCCCCTAGCCCGTGCTCCCACGCGAGCGCGTGTTCGACGATCGTCCCCAAATCGGCATAGCGCGGTTGCCAGCTCAACTGTTCGACAATCGCGCGATTGTCCGCGATCAACGCGCCCGGATCGCCCGCGCGCCTCGGCGCGAGCGTGCGCGCCAGTCGCACGCCTGCCACGCGCTCGACCGTGTCGAGCACTTCCAGCACCGAAAACCCACGCCCATAGCCGCAGTTGAGCGTGAACGATCGCGCCGGCTCCGCCGCGAGCGCGTCGAGCGCCACCACATGCGCTTGTGCCAGATCGCTAACATGGATGTAATCGCGCACGCCGGTGCCATCGGGGGTATCGTAATCGGTGCCGAAGATGCTGACCCCCGCACGTTTGCCAAGTGCCGCCTCGGCGGCGATCTTGATCAGGTGTGTCGCTCCCACGGTCGATTGCCCGGTACGCCCCAGCGGGTCAGCACCCGCCACGTTGAAATAGCGCAGCACGCCCACGTTGATCGGATGCGCCGCCGCGACATCGCGCAGCATCTGCTCGCTCATCAGCTTGGACCAGCCATAGGGGTTGATCGGCACGGTGGGCGCGCTTTCGTCCACCGGCGAGCGGTCGGGTATGCCGTAGGTTGCCGCCGTCGAGCTGAAGATGAAGTGCGGCACGCCCAGCCGTACCGCCGACGCAAGCAGGCTCCGTGTTGCGGCGGTGTTGTTGGCATAATATTTCAACGGGTCGCAGACCGATTCGGGCACCACTACCGATCCCGCGAAATGCATGATCGCTGCGACCCCCTGCGCGCGCACGATTTCCGCGAGCAGCCCATCATCGGCAATGTTTCCCTGGTAGAACGGCACGTCGCGCGGCACCGCCCAGCGGTGGCCGGTGAGGAGGCTGTCGATCACGCTCACCGGATGCCCCGCGTCCTTGAGGGCGAGCACCGCGTGGCTGCCGATGTAGCCGGCACCGCCGGTGACGAGGACTGGGATTGAGTTCATGAACGTTCCTAGACGGCAAGGTCGGCGAGCGCTCAATAGCGATGTTGCGCGCCCGTGCCAGCGCTTCATGCATTGTGCAGGTTGAGCTTATATGACGGTCCGGTCCGGAGGCGTTTCAAATGCGTAGCCTATCCTCGCTCTCTCTCGCAGCCGCGCTGGCAGGTGTGCTCGCAATTTCTGCCTGCGCAAGCGATGGCTTTGGCGGCAGGCCCGATCGCGGCGCTCCAGATCGCGGCGGCCGCGCGGAGGTGACGCGCTTTTTCCTTGCCCCCGATATCGCCCGCGCGAGCGTGGTAGTCGAGCCGCTCGACACGCGCGAAGGCAGCGGCCCCCGTTTCGCGCTGATTCGGGGCGCGGTCGAAGACAATCTGCGCGCCGCAGGCTTCCGCCCGGTGCCGCAGCGCGATGCCGCCGAGCTTGTCGCGGTCGTCGGCCTTACGCGCGCGGTCCGGCCCTCGCAGGCCCCCGATAGCTCGGGCACGCGCGTTCATGGTGGCTTTGGCGTGGGCGGCGGCGGCGGCCGCTACGGCGGTGTGGGTGGCGGAGTGGGGCTTGGAATCAGTTTCGGCGGTAAGCGCCATTTGCGCGATACCGGCGTCGATACGCTCAGCGTGTCGCTCCGTCGTCGCAGCGACGCAACCGTCATCTGGGAGGGCCGCGCGGTCGGCGAGGCGAACGTGGAGCGAAGAGGCGATCCCGCCGAGAGCGCCTTCTTCCTCGCGCACGCGCTCTTCGCGGACTTCCCGGGCCGCAGCGGCGTCACCGTGCGCTACCCGTCGCGCCGCAAGTGAGCGTCACCGTCTCGTCGGCCTTCGATGGCGGCAACATCGTCGTCGTGGGCGGCGAGACCGCCAGCTGGGATCTCGAGATCGCGCGCGACCATCAGTCCGATTTCCTCCAGTGGTTCCAGTTCCGCGTGGGCGGAGCGGCGGGCATCCCGCTCACGCTGCGCATCCGCAACGCGGGGGCCACCACCTATCCAAAAGGGTGGGAGGGCTACTCCGCGCGTGTCAGCCACGATCGGCAAGACTGGCGCTGCGCGGACACCGCCTACGACGGTGCCACGCTCACCATCCGCCATACGCCCACCACCGATAGCACGTGGTTCGCCTATTTCGCCGCATATCCGATCGAGCGCCACCACGATCTTATCGCGCGCGCCGCCCGTGCCCCCGGCGTCCGCGCCCGCGTGCTCGGCCGCACGCTCGAAGCGCGGGACATGGACCTCATCGAGGTCGGCGAGGGCACCCCTGCGATCTGGCTCATCGCACGCCAGCACCCGGGTGAAACCATGGCGGAGTGGTGGATGGAGGGCGCAATCGACCGCCTCATCGATCCCGCCGATCCGGTCGGCCGGTCGCTGCGCGCCAAGGCCCGCCTCTTCATCGTCCCCAACATGAACCCCGACGGCTCGGCACGCGGTCACCTGCGCACCAATGCGGCGGGCGTTAACCTCAATCGTGTCTGGCACGCGCCCGATCCCACCACTGAGCCTGAGGTCGCCTGCGTGCTCGCTGAAATGGACCGCACCGGCGTCGCCGCCTGTCTCGACGTGCACGGGGACGAGGCGATCCCGCACAATTTCATCGCGGGCTTCGAGGGCATCCCCGCCGCCACGCCGCGCATGCTCGAACTTTACGCGCGCTACCGCGACACGCTCGCGCGCATCACCCCGGAATTCCAGACGCGCATCGGCTACGGCGAGGCCAGACCCGGCACCGGCAACATGACAATGGCGACCAATGCCATCGCGCACCGCTTCGGTTGCCCCACCTTCACGCTGGAAATGCCGTTCAAGGACGCCAACGAAATGGCGGAGCCGGTGCGGGGCTGGTCTCCGGAGCGGTCGATGGCGCTGGGGCGGGACTGTCTGGCGGCGCTGCTGGAGGTGGTCGGGGGGCTGTAGATCATCGCAAAGTCGGAAGCCGCCATCGTCGCCTGATCGACGCAAGGGGGCGGTGAATGCGTCGCCGCCCCCTTTTTTCGAGCCTTAGCCGATCGTCGCGCTGTGGCTGCGCCGCCGCGTGACGGCTATCCCCGCCGCGCCGAGCCCGAACAGAGCGAGCGACGCAGGTGCTGGGATGTCGGTCACGCTGAAGGTGATGTGGTAGATCGGGCTGTTGGCGCTGAGCCCGCTTGTAAAGACATAACCCGCCGCCGTGGTCAGGCCGTCGAACCGCGCGAGTTCGGCGAAGTTGAACCCGACGACGCCGCCCTCGGGCGTGCGCAGATCGTTGTTGCCGATCTGCAGGAACGCGGCGGCAAGCGGATCGAACACCTCCGACCCCGCGTTCCAGATATCGCTCGCAGACTGGTCGATCTGCGAGATCAGCAAGTTGCCCGCAGCGTCGAACAGCCGGTACTCCGTCGGATCGTCGTTGCCGATGAAGAAGTCGTTACTGGGCACGACCATCGCGGCGAAGGTGAAGAACGGGTTGACGCTGGTGTTGACGCGGAAGGTCAGGCTCTGCGTAAAGCCGGGGGTCTGCGGTCCAGCGGTCGAGCCGAGCACGGCGGTCGGGTCGGCGGCCGCGAACGCCGGGAACCAGTCCGCACCGCCGCCGCCTTCGGCGATCGAGATCGTCGCAGCATTGGCGGTGCCGCCCTCGTCAAAAGCATCGAAGGTGCCGTTGTTGAAGCCGAAACGCAACGGCGCGAGGCTGACGCTGTTCGGAGCGGCGAGGTTCGTCACTGTAATGGTAATGTTAACCGGCTTGGCGAGCGCGGGCATGGCAGCCAGCGTGCAAATCGTAGTAAGCCAAACGAGACGGCGATGGGCCACGTGACATCTCCTGTTGCGCGTCCAGCACGAGCGCGGGACACGCTTGATCTCCGACGTCCCATCGGCGCCGGTTACAGCGTTTTTTGCCAAGAACTGTAACCGGACGCATCTTAGCGACGGACTGTCCCTCGAATGCGGCGGGACGAACGCGAACTCGGCGTGCTGATGGTGCTCGCGCAGCAAGGCGATGCCGTGTCCTACCGCCTGCTGCTCGAGCGTGCCCGCGCGTGGCTGACGCGTTACTACCGGGCGCGCCTGCCGGCAGCGGCGGCGGAGGATGCGGTGCAGGACGCGCTCGTTGCGATCCATAACAAGCGCGCGACGTATGACGGGCTGCGGCCGTTCGGACCGTGGATGGGCGCGATCGCCCGGTTCCTGTGGATCGATCGCCTG
The DNA here is from genome assembly GCA_038326295.1 of Sphingomonadales bacterium. Classification (GTDB taxonomy): domain Bacteria; phylum Pseudomonadota; class Alphaproteobacteria; order Sphingomonadales; family Sphingomonadaceae; genus JAVVHE01. Next base: position 482 of record JBBQJX010000138.1, on the reverse strand, counting down.
CGCCGCATGGAACGGCGCGCGGAGGGAGCAGCGCCCGGCGAGGACAGCGGGTTCGAGCCGCGCCCGGCGCTCGACGACGCCGCCGACATTGCGCGGCTGCTGGCGCAACTCAAACCCGCACAAGCCGACGCGATCCGGCTCGTCAAGCTTCAGGGCTATTCGATCGAGGAGGCGGCGGGGATGACGGGACAGAGCGCGCCGCTTATCAAGGTCAACGTGCACCGCGGTCTCGCGCGATTGATGCGCCTCGTGCAATCTGGACGATCATGAGAACCGATACCCTGATCGACGCGCTCGTGGTCGATGCGAGTGGCCGCATGCAGCCGCGCGGATGGCTTGTAGGGCTACCGTTCGCCGTGGTTGCGCTCGAAGCGGCTGCCCTTGTCGTGACGGGGCAGTTGCGGCCCGATCTGTGGGCGGGCACGCCCTCGGCGGTGGTTGGGTGGCGGATCGCGGCGACTGCACTGGTTGCCGTGGTGGCC
>JBBQJX010000137.1:0-5639 GCA_038326295.1 Sphingomonadales bacterium | reverse complement strand
AATGGCCGCCGATCAGCGCCCACGCGAGCAGCCAGTTCACCGGGAAGCTGCACAGGTTGATATACATGGCCACGCGCGGGCGGCTGATTCCCTCAAGGAAATAGCTCGTCGCGATGAACATCAGCTGCGGCAGGTAGGCGAGCGCCATCATGCGAATGTAGAAGGCCCCCCCGGTACGCAGGTCGGCGGGGACCTGCGCCCAGACCATGGCGCGGTCGGCGAACGCCCAGAGCAGTCCGGTCGCCACGAGCGCCATCGCCGCCGCGAACAAAAGCCCCTGCCGAAGCGTATCTCCCGCCTTCGAAGGCTCCCCCGCGCCGTCGGCGCGGGCGGCGAATACGAGGATGCCCGAGAGCGACGCGATCGCGCAGACGATCGCCACATAGGTGATCGCGCGTCCCGCCGAGAGGTGCCCCAGTTCGTGCGTGCTCGCGTGCCCGACCAGCACGGTATCGATCAGGTTGAGCAGGATCCAGTGCAGGTTTGTCAGTGCCACCGGCCATGCGAGCGCGAGGAGCCGCCGCGCCTCCGCTATCGTATCGCTCATCTTGCTCCCCCGCGCGCACGCTGCTAACCGCACGCCCCTACCCCTCTCGCGGCCATGGCGGAATTGGTAGACGCGCAGCCTTGAGGTGGCTGTGGCCGAAAGGCCGTGGAAGTTCGAGTCTTCTTGGCCGCACCACCCAGTCTTCGGGTTCCCGACGAATTGGCTTGAGCGGCGCGGGCCAGTGATCAGACGGCCTGCCCGGCCGGGTTCGGGCCCGGTTCCCTTGACGGCGGGTGATGCGTGTCTGGAAGCGGAGGACGCGAGGCCCTCTTCACGGGTGTGCGGGCGAGCGGTGGCAAGTGGTCGTGCGGATTGCAATCTGTTAGAGCGATGGCCCGGCGCAGCAATTCGCGTGCCCAGCCGCAACCAACCCGGGGCCTCGTTCGTATGCAGCAGGGCAAACGGGGTATCGGGGCTGTTAACATGATCCCCTCACACGGCTCGCGACCGACACCATGGGAGAAACAAGATCATGCTGCACCGTAACGCGCTTCTGCTGCTGGGCACCGCAATCGGCCTCAGCGTGCCGGCCGCCGCCGCGCCAGTCACCGTTGTCCAGTCGCTCCCCGAAGGATCGCAGTTGGTGACAGTCGACACCGCCGCGCCGACCACGGTCACGGGCACGAGGGCGATTACCGGGCTCGGCATCGGGGAGCGCTTGATCGGGTTCGATTCGCGTCCTGCCGCCGGCCGCGTGCTGTACGGCCTCAGCAACACCGGTCAGACGTATGTGGTGAACGGCTTTACCGGCGTCGCGACCAAGCTTGGCGCGCCTTTGCCGCTCAGCGGTTTCCCGGCCAGCACCGCGTTCCGGTTCAACCCGGTGGTCGATCGCATCCGCGTGGCGACCGATGCCGAGCAGAACCTCAGGCTCAATCCGGACACGGGTGCGATCGCAGGGGTCGATGGGCGGATCGCCTACGCGGCGGGCGACCCCGGCGCGGGCACCAATCCGAACGTTACCGGCGGCGCGTATACCAACCGCCAGGGTGGCGCTTCGACGACGCTGTATGTGATCGAGACCACGCGCGGCGTGCTAGCGCTTCAGGGATCGGTAAGTGGATCGCCGGTATCGCCCAACACGGGTCTGCTGACCACGGTAGGCGCACTCGGCGTCGGCGCGGGGGCAAACTCGTCGCTCGACGTGTCACGCACCGGCGAGGTGGTGGCGCTGATCAATGATCCGCTGGTGCGCACGAGCGGGCTTTACCGCATCGATCTCGCCACTGGAGCGGCAACGCTGCTCGCCCCGCTTGCGGGCGGCAACTATACCGCGCTCGCGTTTACCGCCGCGCCGCTCGGGACGCTCGGTCTGACCGCGAACCAGAACGCGGCGGGCGCGGTGCTCGATAATTTCCGCGGCGTGCCGAGCAGAAACCTTCTGTCGCTTTTGGGCGGCTTCGATGGCCTCTCGGCGGCAGATCAGGCGGCGGGATTGCAGCAGCTTACTCCGGCTGCGTATTCGCTGCTGCCCGAACTCGTGTTCCAGTCGATGGAATCGAACAGCACCACCATCCGCCGCTATCTGCGCGACGTGCGGCAGGGTGGCACCGACAGCAGCGCGCAGGGCGATGCTGACGGCCGCTCCCAGATCGGCTCCGATCGCAGGCTTGGCATGTGGGTCACGGGCAACGCGCGCTATGGCTTCTACAAGGAGGCGGTCGATCGCTATCGTACCAGCTACGGCGCTGAAGGGGTCAACGCGGGCATCGATTACCGGCTGCGCCCGAACGTCCTCGTCGGCCTGACCGGCGGGTATGACAGTGCGCGCGCGCATCTGACGGAGTTCAGTCCGGACAGCACGATCAACACCTGGTATGCGGGTGCTTATGGGACGGCTGGCTATGGGCCGTTCTACATCGAGGGACACGGCTCCTACGGCCGCAGCACGTTCGGCCTCGACCGCGTAATCGCGATTGGCAATTATAATTCGTCGTCGACCGGCCGCACGCGCAGTGAGAATGCCGGGGGGACCGGGACGATCGGTGCGAGCTTCCGGTACAACGGGATCGAGATCGAACCCTATGTCGGCGGGCGCTACGCCTATGTGGATATCGAAGGCTTCGGCGAGGCGGGCGGTGCGACAGCACTGACGCTGCCGCGCATCAAGCGCGAATCGGTGCAGTCGATCGCGGGCTTGCGCCTGGGCGGCAACTTCACCGTGGGCAGCGCGACGGTGCGTCCCTCGATCCGTGGCGAATATCGCCACGAGTTCGAGAACAAGCGTTCGCGCAGCTTCGTCACCAACTTTGCCGACGCGAGCATCAACACGCCGTTTCTGTTCACTACCACGCCGCTCAACGAGGACTTCGCGGAGATCGGCGCGGGCTTCACTGTCTCGGGCCGCTCCCCCGTCTCGCTCGTTATCGATTACGAGGGACAGATCGGCAAGGATCGCTCGATCCACGGATTGACCGGCGGCTTCCGCCTCGCCTTCTAGTCCGGTGCACTTGTGGGCGGCGGCGGGTGGCCGCCGCCGCCTCGTGCTGGGTGGACTGATCGCACTTCTGCACGGCTTGGCGGTTGCGCTGTTGCTGCTCTCCATGCCGCCGCAGCGTCATGACGTGGTGCTGGAGCGCGTACTGACGCTGGTATCGCGCCCGGCTTCGCCTGTGCCTGTTTTTCAGCCGCCCGCGCCGCCGCCAACGCGCGATCTGGTGATTTTGAACAACGCCCCCCCTGAAATCGCGATTGCGCAGACCGTATCTTCTACGTCGGCGTTTGACGTTCAGAGCGGCGGGGATTGTGCGATCGAGCGGTCGGTGGCCGAGGCTCTCGCGCGCGATCCGGCTGCGGTCGCGGCGCTGGCGATGCTGGGGCCGGTGCGCGCCGATACGGGGGTCGTGATGCTGTGGAACGGCGAATGGGCCGTGCCCGCAGATCCCGCCGACGCGGCGCGCCTGGCGGTGCTGCGTCCGATTATGGACGAAGCGATCGCGCGCTGTCCAGTCTATTGCCGCGAGGCCGAATTGGTCGGCCCGCGGTTGATTGCGGTTTCGGGACAGTCCCGGGCGACGCTGCTCGCGGTCGGCTCGGGGCGTTGGCGGTGGGACGCAATTGCGCGCTCGAACCGCCCGTAGGCCGGATTGCGCGAGGCGTGACGCAACACAGGAATTCATCCGGGGGAAAGCAACCAAAGGGCGGCCTCAATCGTATCGGCCACTGTAACTTGCCAACAGAGGAGCATACGGGCTGTGACAATGCGTAGAGGATTATCGGCCGCACTCGCGGTCGCGCTGGCGTCGACAGCCATGCCGGCGCTGGCTTCCAGCCACCGCGAGGCGCCGGGCATCACCAAAATGCCCAAGGTGGACAACACCGACGTTTACGCCTTCCAGAGCTATGAGCCCGGACGCACCGGCTACACCACGCTGATCGCCAATTTCCAGCCCAGCGAGGATCCCGGCTCTGGACCCAATTATTACACGATGGATCCGGACGCGCTCTACGAGATCCACGTCGATAATGTCGGCGACGCGGTGGAGAATCTGACGTTTCAATTCCAGTTCACCAACACGCTGAAGGGCGATCGCGGCAAGACGATCACCGTGGGTGGCAAGGACCTGCCAATCGCGCTGAGGGCGATCGGCCCGATCAGCGCGCCCAGCGATATCAACCTTGGCGAGGACGAGGCATATACGCTGACAATGGTGACGGGCGATCGACGCACCGGCACGCGCGCCGCAATCACCAACGCCAACGGCGGCGGGACGACATTCATCAAGCCGCTCGACAACGTCGGTAATAAGACGATCCCGAACTACACGAATTATGCTAATCAATTCATCTACAACATCACCATTCCTGGCTGCACGGGCCAAGGCAAGGTCTTCGTCGGTCAGCGGGAGGAGTATTTCGCGGTCAATCTCGGCCCGATCTTCGATCTGGTGAACTTCGTCCCGATCGAGGGGGATAATGACCCCGTCTACGGCAACGGTACGCCTTTTCCCGGCGGCATCACGCAGAGCCAGACCAATCAGGAGCTGATCGGCAAGAAGAACGTCACCGAGATTGCGATCGAGGTGCCCACCGCCTGCCTCACCGGCACTGGCAACGGCGTCATCGGTGTGTGGTCCACCGCCAGCCTGCCGCAGGCGCGCCTGCTGCGTCCTAATCCCACCTACAAGTCGCCCGCGTTGCAGGGCGGTGCCTATGTTCAGGTCTCGCGCCTTGGCAATCCGCTGGTGAACGAGCTGGTGATCGGGATTCCGCAGAAGGATCTGTTCAACGCGGTCAAGCCGACCGCTGACGCGGCACTGCTGGATTACGTGACCAACCCGACGTTCCCGGCGATCCTGAACGCGCTGTTCCTCGCACCGGTCAACGCAACGCTGGGCAGCAGCTTCACCGATCTCGCGCCGCACAACTTCCCGCGCAACGATCTGGTCGCCACCTTCCTGACGGGCTTTGTCGGCGTCAACCAGCTGCGAACGGTAACGCCGTCCGAGATGATCCGCCTCAACACCGCAATCGCGCCGACGCCGCAGGCGGCGCAGAGCACCTTCGGTGTGGTCGGCAACGATCTCGCGGGCTATCCCAACGGTCGTCGCCCGGGCGACGATACGGTGGACATCACCTTGCGCGTCGCGATGGGGCGGCTTTGCCACCCAATTCCGGTCGGCGGGGTGCCAACCCAGCTCGGCCTGTGTGCGCCTGCCGACGCGCCCACCGGGCTGGTCGCCTACACGGACGGCGCTCCGTCGAGCGCGAGCAATATCCTGAACGCCTTCCCCTATCTCGATCCGCCGCTGCGCGGCTCGCCCCGTCCGCAGGATCGCACCCAGTGAGCCGGGGGCAACGCTTGACGCGCATCGCAACACGCGCCGCGCTCGTCGCGGTGCTTGCCTCGGGGCTTGCGGCGTGCGGCGGCAGCAGCAACAATGCTACGGCCCCGCCACCGCCGGCGGTGGTCGTGCCGCCGCCGCCGCAGGAGGACCAGTTCGGGGCCGTGTTCGGCACCGCCTTCCGGGCGAGCGCGACCGCGACCCCCATCACCCCTGCGGACGGGAATATCATCCCGCTGTCGCTGACGACGAACCCCGTCAACGTCGGCTGAACGGATCGGTGCGCGGCCTCAACGAGGCCGCGCACC
>JBBQJX010000136.1:0-5674 GCA_038326295.1 Sphingomonadales bacterium | reverse complement strand
CGCTCGGTTCGTCCAGCTTTCGTCCGCCTGGTAGGCGGCATCGACAAAGACCGCCTTGGCATCCCAGTTGCGCTCGGACCGCGGCAGATAGTCCCCGCGCTCGAGGATGAGGATGCGCTTTCCCGTGGGCGCGAGCCGCTGCGCCAGCGATGCGCCACCCGGGCCGCTGCCGATCACGATGACGTCGTAGGCGGTCACGATCGGATCGCTCATGCTTTGCGCTGCAGCGTCGCGCGGCGCAGATCCTGATCGGACAGCGAGTAATAAAGCCAGATTTCGCCCTCGCGTTCGATTGCGGAGGCGGCAAACGCGATGTCGGTCGCGCCGTCGCCGATGGAGTCCGTCGGCGCGATCATCGGATCGGCGCAGCGTTCCACCACGCGCGTCATCGTGCGGTCGAACGCTGCCCAGCCGATGCGCCACTTCGCGTCATGCGTCGCGCCGTTGTAGAACATGATCGGCGTATCGGTCGCTTCGCCGATCACCGGGCCGGGGCTCAGGTGCCAGCAGTCCCAGCTGTCCTCGCGCGGGATGAGCGGGGCCTGCGCGATCTCGCGCCATGGCCCATCGAGATGATCGGTCATTGCCTGCCCGATCAGCGACGCTCCGCCACGCGCGTATTCGAAATAGATGCGCCAGTGCTCGTCGCCGATCCGGACGATGGTCGCTTCCTTGGGGTTGGTGAAATCGGGTGTCGAATCGATCGCCAGCCCCGCCTTGGCGAGCCGCCCGACATCGGGACCGCGCGCGAGCAGCAGGCGTCCGGTCTTCTGCGCTTCGTTGTAGCCCGTGTACCATACGCGCAGGGTCGCGCCGTCGATGTGCACCGTCGGATCCTCGCAGCCATCCAGATCGACCAGATCGGGGCCGGGGAAGATCGTAGGTGCGGCCTCCATCTCGAAATGGCAGCCGTCGCTCGAAACGCCGTGCCAGATTTCGGCCATCTTCAGCCGGGGTTCGTCGTCGCGGCGCGGCACCGCGCGCACGAGCAGGTGGAACGTGTCGCCGTCCGCCCAGACATAGGGGCTGAGCAGATACATGTTCGCCAGCCGGTTGGTCCGGTGCATCGTCATCGGCGCGACGCCGACGAGTTCGAAGCCCGCCATCACGCGCCCTGCCCGAGGTTCATCGACAACCCGCCATCGAGCGTGAACGAACCGCCCGTGGCATAATCGGCTGCGGGCGACGCGAGATACAGCGCGAGTTCGGCCACTTCCTCGGGCTTGGCCGCGCGCTTCATCGGGATGCTCTGGACCTGCTCCTTCAGATACTTCGGATCGTCCAACGCCTTCTGGTTCATCGGCGTCAGGACCATGCCCGGACACAGGTTGACCACGCCGATGCCATGTTCGGCGAGTTCGAGCGCGAGGCAGCGCGTGAGGTTTCGCAGCCCCCCCTTGGACGCGCAATAATCCGCCGCGCCCGCACGCGGAATCTCCTCGTGGACCGAGCTGATGTTGATGATCTTGCCGCGCGCCTTGTCCTTCATGCAGCCGCGCAGGAAAGCACGCGCGAACAGGAACGGGCCGACGAGATTGGTCTGCAGCACCTTCTCGAACTGAGCGAGTTCCATCTCCGCAACCTTGATCCCTGACGCGTCGATGCCCGCCGAGTTGACCAGGATCGTCGGCGCGCCGAACGCCTCGCGCGCCTTGGCGAATACCGCATCCACCGCCGCCTCCTCGCGCACGTCGGCGGCGATGGCGACCGCGCGACCGCCGCCATTGGCGATCTCCTTCACGATCGTGTTCGCGGCCACGGTGTCCCCGTGATGCACGATCACCACCGCCGCGCCCTCTTGCGCAAACAGCTTGGCGGTCGCCTCACCGATTCCCGATCCGGCGCCGGTGATCACCGCGATATGTTTGTCCAGTTTACCCACGTGCTTCTCCTGTCGGTGAAAGTCCTGGCGTGTCGAACGGCCGGTTCGCGGATCGGCTCCGCCTCAAGCATCGGGTTCGTCGGGCAGCGAGAAGCGGTCGCGCGAGCCGTGGAGCGGCTTTGGCGCATCGAGTTCGGGCTTGGTCGCCGTGCGGCGAAACGCGCTCGGATCCTGGCCGTAGCCATCGCGAAAGGCGCGGCTGAAGTGGCTGCGGCTCGCAAAACCGATGCTGCCCGCGATCACCTTGATGGGCACGTTGGTTGATCGCAGCAGTTCGGCCGCGTGATGCAGCCGCGTCTTGGCGACGAACTCCATCGGACTCATGTCGAACAACGCGCGGAAATCGCGCGCGAACGTGGATCGGCTCATCCCCGCCGTCGCGGCCAGCGTCGCGACGGTGTGTGCGCCTGCGGGCATCTCGATCACTGCGGCGACCGCGCGGCCCAGCCTGGGGTTCTGCAACGCGCCGAGCAGCGCCGCGCCATGCTCCGGCCGCGCGAAGTGGCGGCGCAGCACCATGAGCATGCAGACCTTCATCAGCGCCCCGGCCAGCGCGCGCGTGCCCAGCCCGGGCGCGGCGATCTCCTCGAGCATGATCGCAAACGCGCGGCTCACAATATCGAGGTCGCTCACATCCTCGGCGATGGGAGTCGTGATGCTGTCGAGCAGGCCGAACGAGCCCGAGATGCTCGCCATGATGCTGCCACAGCAGATGCGCAGATCGCCCGCCTCGCCGCGCGCCGCATCATAGAGCAGCAGCCCGTCGCGGACCATCGATGCATGCGCGTCGGCGGGCACGTCGATCGCCGGACCGTCATCGGCGGCGATCGACCACGCCAGCCTTGGCGGGACGATGACGACGCTGCCCGGACCGCAAACCAGCGTCGGCGCGCCCGGGACCATGAGGTGCATCGTGCCCTGAAGCACATGGTGCACCTCGATCGCATCGACCGGCGCGCTGACCAGCCTCAGACCGCGCCGCACCTCGATGATGGCGAACGCCTCGACCGCAACGTCGAGCGTCACGAGTAGCCGGTCGAGGACGCGCTCGGTCATGCAATCTCCCGCGCCATAGAGCGCCGAAATCGGCGGTTCGTTTCCGCCGCTCCGGGTGTCCGCCAGATTACGGACGTGCCCGCACGTCTATGGGACGATCCGGCACCACCTTCGCGCCACCAACGCCGCCGTCGGCGGTTGAGTGCACATAAGAAAACGCATGCAGGCGTTGCGTTCCGAGGAGATCGAGGTGAGACGAAGTTTATTGCTGGGTGGCATCGCGCTCGCGACATCGACGATGTCCGCCGGCGCACACGCCGCCACAATCCCCGAGGCCGCCAGGGCGGCGGGCGAGTTCACGACGTTGCTGAAGGCGACCGAGACGGCGGGCCTGTCGGGCTATGTCGGCTCTCCGGGTCCGTTCACCATGTTCGCGCCCAACGACGCCGCGTTCGCAAAAGTGCCCGCCGACAAGCTCGCGATGCTGATGCGGCCGGAAAACCGGATCAAGCTCAAGGTCACGCTCGCCAACCATCTCGTCACGGGGCTGCTGAGCGCGCAGGCGATCGATGCCGGACTGGGCAAGGCGGACGCGGTCAGCGTCAGCGCGATCAACACCATGCCGCTCATCCTCAAGCGCGAGAACGGCGTGCTGACGGTCAACGGCGCGCACGTCATCAAGGGGCCGATGAAGGTCGATAACGGGCTGGTCTACGTGATCGATACCGTGCTGCTGCCCGCCATGCCCCTCCAGCCCACCTATTGATGGAGACCCCGATGAGCGAAGCCATCCTCGACGCGCGCGCGTCGATCACGCCGTCCGGCGACGTCGCCGTGAGCCGTCTCGATTCCACCGCGCAGTGGCTCGTCCTCTACGCGCTCGTTGTCGTGTTCCTCTGGTTCGGCGGCATGAAGTTCACCGCCTACGAGGCGAGCGGCATCGCGCCGTTCATCTCGAACAGCCCGCTCGTGGTCTGGCTGCATGAAGTCTTCGGCGTCGCGGGCGCATCGCGTTTTCTTGGCGTCTATGAGATTCTGGCGGGCGTCCTGATCGCGCTGCGCCCGGTCAACCCGCGCCTGTCGGCGATCGGCGGCGCGATGGGCGTGATCACCTTCCTCATCACATGCAGTTTCTTCCTGACCACGCCCGGCGTGTCCGAGCCTGCGGCGGGCGGATTCCCCGCCATCTCGGCGGTGCCCGGCCAGTTCCTGCTCAAGGATCTCGTGCTCCTGTGCGTGTCACTGTGGGTCATGGCCGCCTCGCGCGCGGCGGTCCGGCTGCGTTGAACCGCGCCGGGCGTGCAATCTGCGTCCGCATGGAATCCTGACGCAGGAGATCGCCACTCTCGTCGGCGGGCACGTTAGCGAGCGCCGTTTCTTTGCCGCGTCATCCCAAGCCCCGCGAAAGCCACTCCAGCCCCTCAATCCTCGCCCAGCGGCCGCCCCGCGCGCGTGCGCAGGTCCCGGAGCAGCGTGCGCGTCGCCCAGCCGACCGCCGTTGCCATCTGCGCGTGCGATAACGCCCACTGGTCGTGCATCTCGAGCCACGCGAAGCCGCTGCGGATCAGCTGCAGCACCGCGAGCGGCAGGTCGCGCTCCCCCTCGGGCAGCACGGCGAGCTCCCGTGCCAGCGCGCTGCGCCACGCCTGCCCACGCGGAACGCGCCCGGTCGCGCGCGCCACGCGCCCCTGCGGTGTGGTCATCGCCACCGTCACCGCTGTCCTGTTCTCCTCCAGCGTCGCGAAGAAGTCGGGGATCGTGTCCACCACCGACGCCGCGTCGGTGGGCAGCGAGTAGGTCACCCCGGCGGGATTGGTGTAAACGCGCTCCCACCCCGCCTCCACGAGCGCGTCGCGCGACGGAAAATATCGGTACACCGTCCGCCGCGCGATGCCGACGCGGCGCGCCAGCTCGTCGTGAATGTCCCGATCGAAGCGGTTTTCGGCGATCAGCTCGAGCACCGCATCGATGATCAGATCGCGCGTTTCGGCTTTCCGACGCTCGCGCAGCGTACCCGCGCCAACTTTATTGTCATCATGCGACATTCGAGTTGACTTGGTGTCACTTTCCATGCCAATTCCACAGCGCGACACAGAATATGCCGCTTAGGCGATCACACTGACAGCCCAAGCCCCAAGGTTCAATCGAAAGGCTCCATGATGGTTCAAGATTTCCTGTTCCGGCGGGCGGTCGAAAACGCGGCACGCAGGCCCAGCCGACGACACGCCCACCCGGCGCTCAGTCCGGCCTCGACCGCATTCCGCATCCAACTCGGCTTCGGTCTGATCGCGGCCGTGCTGCTCGGCGGCAGCAACGTCGGCGCAGCGCCGGGCGTCGATGGATGCGCGCAGGTGCGCCAATGATCTTCCACGCCTCCTTCGCCGCGAGCGATCCACAGCGCGTCGCCACGCTGATCGCCGAACTCTGGGGCGGCGCGGCGATGCCCTTCCCTCCCGTCGGTCGCGCAAGCTGGGTCGCCATGGCGGGCGATCTCGCGGGCAGCGTCATCGAAATTTACAGCGCAGACGAGGCGCTGCACCCCGGCCCATTCGAGGCCAAGGTCCACCCCGGCACCACGCCCGCGCGCTTTGGCCCCACCCATTTCGCGATCAGCACGCGCCGCTCGGAGACCGAGGTATTCGCGCTCGCCGCGCGCGAGGGCTGGCAGGCGCGCACTTGCTGGCGCGGCGCAGGCGAGCCCGGGACCGGGCCCGGCTTCGGCGTCATCGAGGTCTGGATCGAGAACCGGCTGCTGATCGAGGTGCTCGCCCAGGAGATGCAGCGCGACTATCTGGC
>JBBQJX010000135.1:0-5684 GCA_038326295.1 Sphingomonadales bacterium | reverse complement strand
AAGCCGAACTCGCGCGCGGCGCGCTGGTCGCCGCCGGGATCGCGGCCGTGCTGTTCGAGGATGGCATCCTCAAAGGCTACATGCAGAACCGCATGAACGCACGCCTGATGGGCATGGCGCCGACCGGCAACGGACGGCGGGAGAGCTTCGCCCACGCGCCCATGCCGCGCATGACCAACACGTTCGCCTTGGGGGGGAACGAGGACCCGGGCGAAATCCTGCGCGGCGTCAAGCACGGCGTCTACGCCAAATCGTTCGGCGGCGGGCAGGTGGACATCACCAGCGGCAAGTTCGTGTTTAGCTGCACCGAAGCCTACATGATCTAGAACGATCGTCTTGGTCGGCCCATCAAGGGGGCCACGCTGATCGGCAACGGCCCCGACGTGCTGACCCGCGTGCGCGCCATCGGCAACGATCTCGAACTCGATGAAGGCGTGGGCATCTGCGGCAAGGGCGGCCAGGGCGTGCCTGCCGGGGTGGGCCAGCCCACCATGCTGATCGAGGGGCTGACCGTGGGAGGGACGGCGACGTGAGCAAAACGTCGGAATTCTTTACGGTTTTGTTCCACACCGATTGGACAGGAATTGATAAGCGCCTGTAAACTCTGAATAAAATGATTTCGGCATAAATTTTGCATGGTGCCCGGGTGCGTCGCTTGGATGCACCTAATAGGGAGCGTGATCATGAACGCCAAGACCTTGCTGATCGGCGCGGCTACGCTCGCGATCATTTCGATAGCCGCACCCGCAGGCGCGGTCGTGATCAACTTCGATAATTTGGGCAACGGCGTGGTTGTGACCAACCAATATCCCGAGGCAACCTTCTCGTCGATTGCCGGATCGCAGGTACTCACCACTGCGCAAGCCCTCGGCTCGTCGTTACCAAACTTTATCTGTAGCGGAGTGAACGGAAGCATCAATTGCTCCGATCCCGTCTATGTCGATTTCACAAACCCGGTATCCAACCTGAGCTTCGTGGCGGTCGGCGACAATCAGTTCGGTCCAAACGCTACTGTGAATGTGTTTGCAGGCGCAAATTTTCTCGGGTCAGTGAACAGTGTCGGCGATAATGTTTTCCTGACGACTTACACAATCGACCTTTCGGCATTCAGCGGGGTAACACGGATCGAGATCGTCAATGTGATCGATCCGGGTGGCCTCGGCTTCGATGACTTTACCTTCGATGTGGGCGTCATCAACACGCCGGAACCAGTCGCCTTTGCGTTGTTCGGCCTCGGCATTGTCGGCATCGCCGCCGCACGCCGCCGCGCGCGCTGATCCAGCACAGCAGAAATCGGGGCGGCATCCCGTGCGGATGCCGCCCTTTCGTTTGCGCGCGGCCTGCGCGATCGCGTACACGCCGCCAATGATCGCAGTCGCCCAGTTCCACTCGCCCACCGAAGCCGAACTCGCGCGCGGCGCGCTGGTCGCCGCCGGGATCGCGGCCGTGCTGTTCGATGCGGCCGTCTCGGGCACCTATGGCGGCGCGCTCGGCCTCGCGCCCGTGCGGCTGATGGTCGAGGCGGACGACGAAGCCGCCGCGCGCGCCTTCCTCGCGGCGGCGGGAGACTGAGCGCTCCACCCTGCCCACCGATTGTGCACGTGCAGCATCGCCGGGCGGACCCTGCGCCCACCACAGCGACCCGCAGCCGCATCGCCGCCACCCGCCCGCATGGCACGAACCTTGCTTCTCACCCCACGGGATCACTCCGGGTGAGGGGCTTTCAAGCGTGAAACTATCGTGGACGAAAATCGTGCTGGCAGGGGCGACGGTACTGACCGCCGGGCTGTTGCTCGCCGAACCGGCATTGGCGCAAGCCGCCGCTGCCCCCCCCGCACCCGTGCCCAACAAGGGCGATACCGCGTGGATGCTGATCTCCACCGCGCTCGTGCTGATGATGAGCGTGCCCGGCCTCGCACTGTTTTATGGCGGGCTGGTTCGCACCAAGAACATGCTCTCGGTGCTCACCCAGGTCTTCATGATCGTCAGCATCGTGGCGCTGCTCTGGTGCACCTACGGCTATTCGGAAGCCTTCACCGGGGCGGGCCCGTTCATGGGCGGCTTCGACAAGATCTTCCTGAAGGGCGTCGATGCGAATTCGGTCGTCGCCACCTTCAGCCAGGGCGTCGTGATCCCCGAATATGTCTATCTGGCGTTCCAGATGACGTTCGCGTGCATCACCCCGGCGCTCATCGTCGGCGCGTTCGCCGAGCGGGTAAAGTTCAGCGGGCTGATGGTGTTCATGGTGCTCTGGGTGACGATCGTCTATTTCCCGATCGCGCACATGGTCTGGTATTGGGACGGGCCTGACGCTTTCGTCGCCGCCGCGCAGCAGGGGCAGTCCGCTTATGACCAGGTGCTCGCCAAAGCGGGCTACCTCTTCCAGCTCGGCGCGCTCGATTTCGCGGGCGGCACAGTCGTCCACATTAATGCGGGCATCGCGGGCCTCGTGGGCGCGCTCTATCTGGGCAAGCGCGTCGGCTACGGCCGCGAGCAGATGGCCCCGCACAGCCTGACCATGACGATGATCGGCGCGTCGCTGCTGTGGGTCGGCTGGTTCGGCTTTAACGCCGGGTCCAATCTCGAGGCGAATGGGGTTACCGGCGTCGCTTTCCTCAACACCTTCGTCGCCACCGCCGCCGCTGCGGTCTCGTGGACGCTCGTCGAGCAGATCCTGCGCGGGAAGCCGTCGCTGTTGGGCGCGGTCACGGGCGCGGTCGCGGGTCTGGTCGCGGTCACGCCTGCGAGCGGGTTCGCGGGGCCGATGGGATCGATCGTGCTCGGGCTGATCGTTTCGCCGATCTGCTACATCTTCACCTCCACCGTGAAGAACGCGCTCAAATACGATGACAGCCTCGATGTGTTCGGCGTCCACTGCATCGGCGGCATCGTCGGCGCGCTCGCCACGGGCATTCTGGTGGATCCCGCGCTCGGCGGGCAGGGCATCGCGGACTATATGGCCAAGCCCGGTACGATCAGCTTCACCTATCCGGGCATGGCGACGCAGCTTCTCATCCAGGCCAAGGCGGTGCTGCTGACGCTGGTGTGGTCGGGCGTCGGCTCGCTGGTGCTCTACTTCATCGTCGACAAGGTCATCGGGCTTCGCCCCACGGTCGAGAACGAGCGCGAAGGCCTCGATATCGCGGAGCATGGCGAGCGGGCTTACAACTACTGACACAACTTCCGGCGGAGGAGAGCCGTCGGCGGAGCGAGGGACGGCCCGGATGTCGCAAGATATCCGGGCCATTCTTCACCGGGCGGTCGCCAGCCATTCCCCCGCCGCCTCTGCCCCCAACTTCGGCCAATCCGGAGTCTGGTTGCGGAACCAGGTCCGCTGACGTTTGGCATATTGACGTGTCTCGGCCGCCGCCAGCACCAGCGCCTCCTCCAGCGCAATCGCGCCTGCCAGATGCGCCGCGAACGGCCGCACGCCCACCGCCTTCATGATCGGCAGTTCGGGATCGAGCTTGCGCGCCACCAGCGCCGCCACCTCGTCAGGCGCACCGCCCGCCACCATCGTGGCGAGACGCGCCTCGATCCGCGTGGCGAGCACCAGCGGGTCCGCCTCCACCACCACCGCGCGCAGGTCCACCTCGCCCGCAATCCCGCCGTACACCGCGCGTTGCCAGTCCGCCAGCGTCTGCCCCGTCGATCGCACCACCTCGAGCGCGCGCGCGGTCCGCTGGCGGTCGCCCGCGTTCAGTCGCGCCGCAGCCCCCGGGTCCGCGCGCGCCAGCGCCGCGTGGGCGGCGGCTGCCTCCATCGCGCGCACCCCGGCGCGCACTGCGGGATCGATCTGCGGTACCGGCGCGATTCCGTCGAGCAGCACGCGCAGATACAGACCCGTGCCTCCCACCAGCACCGGCACCCGCCCGCGCGCGTGCGCGGCTGCGATCTCGGCCTTTGCCATCGCCGCCCATTCCGCCGCCGAGCACGCCCGCGCCCCATCGAGCACGCCATACAGACGATGCGCGACGCGCGCCTCGTCCGCCGCCGAAGGCCGCGCGGTCACCAGACGCAGACAGCCGTACATCTGCGACGCATCCGCGTTGATAACGACCGTGTCCGAACGCTCCGCCCACCCCATCGCCAGCGCCGACTTGCCGCTCGCGGTCGCGCCCGCGATAACGATCAGCGGTGACCTGTCCTGTGAACCCGTCATGATCCGCGTAACGCTCGCACATCCCCGGGGCCTCGCGTCAAGCGTCCTCGCGTCGGCGCGTGCCGCGCTGACGGCGGCGGGCGCGCGGGTGGACGGCGGGTGGCTCGACGAGGGTTTCGCCATCCGCCTCGGCGTGGGCGGCATCGAGGCGGACAAGGCCCGCGCCACGCTCGCCCGCTTCGGGAAGCTCTCCGATGTGATCGTCCATACCGATCCCCCCGGACCCTTCCGCCTGTTCGTCGCCGACATGGATTCGACCATGATCGCCTGCGAATGCCTCGACGAACTTGCCGACTATGCCGGGTTCAAGCCGCGCGTCGCCGCGATCACCGAGCGCGCGATGCGCGGCGAGCTCGATTTTTCCGCCACGCTGACCGAACGCGTCGCGTTACTGAAGGGCCTGCCCGAAGCCACCATCGCCGCGTGCCTAGACGCGCGTGTCCGCCCCAACCCGGGCGCCGCCACGTTGATTGCCACCCTGTCGGCCAACGGCATCCGCACGATGCTCGTCTCGGGCGGCTTCACCGCGTTCGCCGAGCCGGTGGGGGACATGCTGGGCTTCGACCGCGTGGTCGCCAACCGGCTGGATGTCGCGGACGGCAAGCTAACCGGCACCGTCGCGCTGCCGATCGTCGATGCCGCCGCCAAGCGCGCCGCGCTGATCGCCGAGGCGGGCGCGCGCGGCGGCCCCGCCCGCGCGCTCTCCATCGGAGACGGCGCGAACGATATCGAGATGGTCGAGGCGGCCGGGCTGGGGTTGGGCTACCGCCCGAAACCCGCGCTCGCCGCAGCCGCTGACGGGTCGATCCGGCATGGCGATCTGACGACGTTGCTCTGGGTGCTCGGGCTCAAGCGATCGCAATGGACCGTGCTGCCATGAGCGCACCGCTACCAACCGCACATATCGCACCAGCCGATCCGCGCATCGTCTCGGTCGAGCTGGACGAGCGCACGATCGTGTGGCGCAACGCGGACGTGGAGCAGGAGCGCCGGGTGGCAATCTTCGATCTGCTCGAAGCCAATCGCTTCGCGCCGCTCGGCGACCATGCGGGCCACGCGGGGCCTTGGCACATCCGGATGCGGCTGGAGGAGGGGCGGCTTGCGATCGAGATTGGCGCGGTCAAAAGCTTGGCACTCGCCACGATCATGGTCCCGCTCGCCCCGTTCCGCCGCACCGTGCGCGAATATTTCGCAATTTGCGAAAGCTATTACAGTGCGATCCGCACCGCTTCGGCTGCGCATATCGAGACGATCGATATGGCGAGGCGCGGCATTCACAACGATGCCGCCGAGGCGCTTCAGGAACGCCTCGCCGACAAGGTCGAGGTCGATTTCGATACCGCGCGCCGCCTGTTCACCTTGATCTGCGTGCTTCACATCCGGGGATAGGGGAACTTAAGCTGCCACAGGATCGTGCTATCGGCGGTTGCTCGCGAACACCGCGCGGCAGCCGCGCCTCACGAACACGCCGCGCGCTTCGACGAAGAAGGTGCGGCCTTGAACGCATCGGCGGTTGCTGAGC
>JBBQJX010000134.1:0-5716 GCA_038326295.1 Sphingomonadales bacterium | reverse complement strand
CGGCAACGCAACCGATCTCCGACCAACGCCCGATCCGCTATTCCTGATCAACATGAGCACATGGGACAGCGCGGAGGCGCTGTTCGATTACGTGTACCGCTCGGGCCCTGTGCAGATCATGGCGCACCGCAAGAAATGGTTCGAGCGGTTCGAGGGCGCGTTCACCGCGCTCTGGTGGGTATCCGCCGGGCACCGGCCTTCGATCCACGAGGGACTGTCGCGGCTGTGGATGCTCGATCGCTATGGGCCTTCGGCCCACGCATTTACCTTCAAGGCGCGCTTCCCGGTGCCGGACGAGATCGCTCCGCCGGTCGACATGAAGCCCGATCCGTGGTGCGTGGGCTGGGCCTGAGCGACTAGGCCCGCCGCAGCGCCTCCACCCCCGGCAGCGCCTTGCCCTCCATCCACTCCAGAAACGCACCCCCCGCCGTGCTCACATAGGTGAACGCGGGGATGACGCCCGCCATCGCGAGCGCGGCAACGGTGTCCCCTCCTCCGGCCACGGACACCAGCGAACCCGCCTGCGTCAGCGCGGCGGCTGTCCGCGCCAGGCTGAGCGTGGCGGCCTCGAAGGGGGGTGTCTCGAACGCGCCCAGCGGGCCGTTCCACACCAAGGTCGCGCAGGTCTTGAGCGCGTCGGCGAGTGCTTCGACCGCGGCGGGGCCGAGATCGAGGATCATCTCGTCGGCGGCAACCTCGTGGACGTTTGCCACGCGGGCGGGCGCGTGCGCCCTGAACTCTTTGGCGACCACCACATCGTAGGGCAGGTGCACCGTGCAGCCAGCCTTCTCCGCCGCACCGAGCACGGCGAGCGCCTTGTCCGCCAGATCATGCTCGCACAGGCTGCGGCCCACATCGATGCCGCGCGCGGCGAGGAAGGTGTTGGCCATGCCGCCGCCGATCATCAGGTGATCGACGCGCGTTACCAGATGTTCGAGCAGGTCGAGCTTGGTCGACACCTTGGCACCCCCCACCACGGCCGCGACCGGGTGCACCGGCGATCCGAGTGCTTTCTCCAGCGCTGCCAGTTCGGCCTGCATCGCGCGGCCCGCATAGGCGGGGAGCAGATGCGCCAGCCCCTCGGTGGTGCCGTGCGCGCGGTGCGCGGCGGAGAAAGCATCGTTGACGTAAATGTCGCCCAATTTGGCGACCTCGGCAGTCCACGCGGGATCGTTCGCCTCCTCGCCCTTGTGGAAGCGCGTGTTTTCGCACACCACGACGGTCCCGGCTTCGAGCCCGTCGATTTCGGCCTTCGTTTCCGGCCCGCAGCAATCGTGGACGAATACCACCGGTCGACCAAGCTCGCCCGAGAGCGCCTTCGCCACGCGGTGCAGGCTGTTTTCCTTGTCCGGGCCATTGGGGGGCCGTCCGAAATGGCTGAGCACGATCACCTTCGCGCCCTTGTCCGCAAGTTCGGCGATCGTGGGGACGAGCGCGCGCAGGCGGGTGCTGTCGGTCACGTGCCCGTCCACGACGGGGACGTTCAGATCCCCGCGTACCAGCACGCGGCGGCCGCGAACATCGCCAATATCGTCCAACGTTTTGAAATTCATCGGAACTCCCCTGCGCCACCCCGCGCACGATATCGCTTTGTTCCTCCGATGCGCGCGAGTCCAGTATCGTTTCGCGAACGGTATAGCATGGAAGCGCGTGGCCGCGCGCACACGATCGGCGGCTAAATCAACCGCCCCATCGCAACGGCCACATCGACCATCCGGTTCTAGAAGCCACATTCGTTATCGTACCTGCTGACCACGCGCACGATTTTACCGCCGCCGATGACGGTGTTCTCGAGGCTGTCAACGGTGGAGCTGTGCGCATCGTGATTGAAGTCCGACGAGACGAGCGGCTCGTCGGTATAGCCGAGAATGCCCTGGAGCGGGCCCTGCGTGGCGGCCGCCTTGAGCGCGCCATTGACCTCGTCGCGCGTGACCGGGCGGCCGGGGACGAAGGTGAGATCGATCAGGCTGACGTTCGGCGTGGGCACGCGGATCGCGCTACCATCGAGCCGGCCCTTCAGCTCGGGCAGCACCTCGCCCACCGCGCGCGCCGCCCCCGTGGTGGTGGGAATGATATTCTGCGCGGCGGCACGCGCGCGCCGCATGTCCTTGTGCGCCTGATCGAGCACATGCTGATCGTTGGTATAGCTGTGCACCGTCGTCATCAGCCCGCTCTCGATCCCAAACGCCTCGTGCAGCACCTTGGCCACCGGCGCGAGGCAGTTGGTGGTGCAGCTGGCGTTGGAGACGATCGTGTGATCGCGGGTAAGCGTATGATCGTTGACGCCGTGGACGATCATGGTCGCGTGCGTGGCCTTGCCCGAGGTGGGCGCGCTGATGAGCACGCGCTTTGCTCCGGCGGTCAGGTGCGCCGCCGCCTTCTCGATGTCGGTGAAATGCCCGGTGCATTCGAGTGCGATGTCCACGCCCAGTTCGCCGTGCGGCAGCTTGGCCGGATCGCGCTCGGCGGTGACGCGGATGCGGTGGCCGTCGATCACCAGCTCGTTGCCCTCCGCGTGCACCTTGCCGGGGAACGGCCCATGCACGGTATCGCGGGCGAACAGCATCGCGTTGGTCTTCGCGTCGGTCAGATCGTTGATCGCCACCACCTCGATATCGGTGCGCTTGTTTTCGAGGATCGCGCGCAGCACGAGGCGACCGATGCGGCCGAAGCCGTTGATGGCGACTTTGATGGTCATTGTGCGTCTCCGGATGGGGCGGGGCACCGGGCCGCGCGCGCGCGTAGTGGTCGTCGGGGTCTTTGCGGGACCCGAGCCGCGCGGGTCAAGCTCCCGGCGGAGTGGCAAGCCACGGCTTGAGGGCAAGCCACGCGTCGCGCTTGGCGGCATAAGCCATGGTATGTGCGGCACTGCTGGAAGGGAGCGCGATCAGTGCAAGGCGTGTGGTTGCGAGCGCCTTGGTGCCCCGCACGTGCGCCGTGCGTCCGTTCAGACCGACCGCGCGCAGCATCGGGAGGCTCGCGACAAGCGCTGGCAGATCGGCATCGGTTGCGCGCGCGATTGCGGAATCGAGACTGCCGGGCCGCTCGGCATGCGCGATCGTATCCCAGAGCGCGATCCCCGCCGCCTCGATCGCCGCGATGCGCGCAGGGTAGGCGAGCGTGGCCAGCGGCAGGCCGGTCACCTCGCCCAGCAGCCGCCAGAACGCGTTTTGCGGGTGCGCATAATATTCGCGCGCCGCGAGGCTCGCATCGCCGGGTAACGATCCCAGGATCAGCAGGCGCGCGTTCGGCGGGGCAATCGGCGGGAGGGCGTGCTTGCGCGCCTCCGCAGGCGGGATCACTTTTCCCGCCGTGCCTTGGCGAGTTTGCGCAGCAGGATGTCGCGCTTCAGCCGGGTCAGATGGTCGATGAACAACACCCCGTCGAGGTGATCGATCTCATGCTGCAAACATGTCGCGCGCAGACCCTCCAGCTCCTCCTCGTGCGCCGCACCGTCGGCATCCAGCCAGCGCGCGCGGACGCGGGCGGGGCGTTCGATATCGGCATACATTTCGGGGATCGAAAGGCAGCCCTCGTTATATGTGGACATCTCCTCGGACGCCCACAGCACCTCGGGGTTCACGAACGCTTGCGGAGTACGCACCGCCACCCCGTCCTCGCCCTCGCGCTGGAGGTCCATCACGAACACGCGCTGCAGCACGCCCACCTGCACGGCGGCGAGACCGATGCCGGGCGCATCGTACATCGTCTCGACCATGTCCGCGATCAGGGTGCGCACGCCCGCGTTGACGGTAACGACGGCCGCAGCCTTGAGGCGAAGGCGCGGATCGGGGACTTCGAGGATGGACAGAAGGGCCATCGGCGTCGCGCTACGGGCGGTACGTCAGGGGGTCAACCCACCGGCCGCCGCAGCCTGAGCGCCTGGGCGAGCGTGCCCTCATCGAGATAATCGAGTTCGCCCCCCACCGGCACGCCGTGCGCGAGGCCCGTCACGCGGACCGGCAGCGCGTCGAGCCGCTCGGCGATATAGTGCATCGTCGTCTGCCCCTCGAGCGTGGCGTTCATCGCGAGCACCACCTCCTCGATCCCGCCTTCCGCCACGCGCGCGAGCAGCATGTCGATCGTCAGGTCCTCGGGCCGCACCCCGTCCAGCGCCGACAGCCGCCCGCCGAGTACATGATAACGCCCGCCGAACAGCCGCGAACGATCGAGCGCCCACAGGTCCGCCACCTCCTCCACCACGCACAGGCTCGTCGGATCGCGTCTGGGATCGGTGCACACCGCGCACGGATCGGCGGTATCCACATTGCCGCAGCGCCCGCAGGTGGCGAGATTGCGCTCGACCTGCTGCAGCGCCGCGATCAATGGCCCGAGCGCGGTCTCGCGGCGCTTGAGCAGGTGGAGCACCGCACGCCGCGCCGAACGCGGCCCCAGACCGGGCAGCCGCGCGAGCTGTTGCGTGAGCGCGTCGATTTCGGTGGAAGCCATGTGCGTCCCAAGATAGCGAAGCCGTGCCAACCCCGGTAGGGAGACGCGCATGTTGAACAAACTCTTCACCGATCACCCGCGCGAGGTGGGCGAAACCTACTTCGAACATATGGGTGTCGCCTTCGGCTTTGGCCGCCGCATGATCGCGGGCGGGCTGGCCTGCCTCGTCCACGGCTTCGTGCCGGGCTGGCACAAGCGCACCGGCAGCACGACGATCCGCGCGCTGAACGAACGCATGGGCGGCGGCCGGGTAAAGCCCGGCGTGAACCCCGAGGATCACGCGCACGGCTTTCGCGATTACGGCTTCGGGATTTGAAGCAGACGATCATCGTTGGCGGCGGCTATTCGGGCACGCTGACTGCCGTGGGATTGCTGGAGCGGGGGGCGGGGGCGGTAACGCTGATCGAGCGCGCGCCCATCTTCGCGCGCGGCGCGGCTTACGGAACCCGCCATCCCGATCATCTGCTGAACGTGCGCGCCGCAAACATGAGCGCCTTTCCCGACCGTCCCGACGATTTCGTTCACTGGCTGGGCACCGACGACGGGGCCGAGTTCGCTCCGCGCCGCGATTACGGCCGCTATCTGGCGCATGTGCTGGAGGGCTGGCGGCGCTCGCCCGCGCTGACGCTCGTACAGGGTGAGGCGGTCGCGGCGGCGCGCGAGGGTGAGGGCTGGACGGTGCGCCTGCGCGACGGGCGACTGATCGACGGTGACCGCCTCGTGCTTGCCACCGGCAACATGGCCCCGCAACCGCCGCCGGGGGTGGACCCCGCGCTGTTCGAGCCGGGCGTATATGTGGACGATCCGTGGCGCGGCGATCTGCTGGGCGGGCTGGGTGCGGACGACACTGTGCTGCTGATCGGCACCGGCCTCACCATGGTGGACGCGGTGATAACGCTGGATGCGGCCGGGTTCGCCGGCCACGTGCTCGCCCTTTCGCGGCGTGGCCTGGTGCCGCGCGCGCACAGCGAGTGGGCGCGGCTGAAAACCATGGTCGAACCGCCCGAGGGGGGCGCGTCCGCCGTGCTCCGCGCGATGCGTGCGCGTGTCCGTGCACGCGACCGCTGGCAGATCGCAGTGGACGAGCTGCGCCCGCACATCCAGCGCCTGTGGGAGCGCGCGTCCGCCACCGAGCGGCGGCGGTTCCTGCGCCACCTGCGGCCGTGGTGGGACGTCCACCGCCACCGCATCGCCCCCGAGATCGCGGCGCGGCTGGATGCAATGCGTGGCGATGGGCGGCTCGAAACGGCGGCAGGAAAGATCGTAG
>JBBQJX010000133.1:0-5729 GCA_038326295.1 Sphingomonadales bacterium | reverse complement strand
GCGGCGTGCCCAGCGCGCGCAGATGCCGATACTCGATCCCCGCCTCGCCCAGCGACGCCGCCAGATTGGTCTTGGAAAACCCCGGCCGCCGCGAAGCCGCAACGGCGCGCACATCGATCAGCCGCGTCACCCCCGCATCCCCCAACCGCCCGATAACCTCCGCCTGCGTCGCCTGCGCATAACCGATGGTGAAAAGGCGCATGGGATGTCCGCCACGAACATGGGGTTGGCGCGCGGTCGGCACGCCGCTACGTTGCGCCATATGGATATGGACATGATCGTCCTCAATGATGGACAGGCGAGCGAGGTCGAGGATTTCGCACTCCGCGGCTCCTTCGCATCGCCTGCAGAGGTCATCGACGCGGCGCTATCCGCCTTGCGCGAGCGCTTCGCCGACGATCAATATCGAACCGCGCGCTTTCATGCCCTGATCGACGCCGGCCTCCTCGATCTTCAGGAGGGGCGCTATGAGGACGTGCCGCTCGACAAGCTCGACGCCTGGCTGAGCGACCTCGCAGCGACGAAACGTTGAGCCTATTGACGCCGCGCTTCGCCGGGCTTGCGAAGCGCGATGCCGAGCGGATCCTCGCGACCAGCTTCGATCTCTGGGGCGAGGATGCCGAGCGCCGGTACCGCGCATTGATCGCCACCGCCGTCGCAGACCTCGCCGGGCAGCCCGATCGACCCGGTGTCCGTCCGATCGACGCGCGACCGGGCTTGTTTCTGTACCACCTTCGCCACAGCCGCAGCCGCACGAACGTGCCTGTATCGCACCCTCCGCATCAGCTCGTCTTTCGCGTCTTGCAGACCGGGCGGATCGAGATCGTGCGGATTGTGCATGAACGGGTGGACCTCCCCATCGCGCTCCGCGGTGTACCCCGCCCATGACCATCCCCCCCGAACTCCGCGCCTTGGCCCACGTCTCCAAGGCCTGGCCCTACGAGGAAGCGCGCAAGCTCCTCGCCCGCCCCGCCAAGCCCGGCGCAATCGTCTTCGAGACCGGCTACGGCCCCTCGGGCCTCCCCCACATCGGCACCTTCGGCGAGGTCGCGCGCACCACCATGGTCCGCCACGCATTCGCCGAACTCAGCGACACGCCCACCCGCCTCATCGCCTTCAGCGACGATATGGACGGCCTGCGCAAGGTCCCCGACAATATTCCGAACCGCGACGCGATGACGCGCTGGCTCGGCCATCCGCTCGCCCGCGTGCCCGATCCCTTCGATCCCGGCATCAGCTTCGCCGCCGCGAACAACGCCCGGCTGTGCGCCTTTCTCGACCAATTCGGCTTCGAATACGAGTTCCTCTCCTCCACCCGATGCTACGCCAGCGGCCGCTTCGACACCGCGCTCCGCGCCGTCCTCACCCACTATGACGCCATCCAGGCGGTCATGCTCCCCACGCTCGGCCCCGATCGCCGCGCCACCTACAGCCCGTTCCTGCCCATCCATCCCGAAACCGGCGTCGTCGAGCAGGTCGCCATCCTCGACCGCGATGCGCAAGCCGCCACCATCACCTGGGCGGACGCCAACGGTCAGCATCACACCACGTCAATCCTCGGCGGCCACGCCAAGCTCCAGTGGAAGGTCGATTGGGCGATGCGCTGGGTGGCGCTCGGCGTCGATTACGAGATGGCGGGCAAGGACCTCATCGATAGCGTCACCCAATCCTCGAAGATCGCGCGCATCCTCGGCGCCCGCCCGCCCGAAGGCTTCAACTACGAACTGTTCCTCGACGCAGACGGCGCGAAGATCAGCAAATCAAAAGGCAACGGCCTCACCATCGAGGAATGGCTTGCCTACGCCGCCCCGCCGACGCTCTCCTTCTTCATGTACCGCGAACCGCGCAAGGCCAAGCGCCTGCATCTGGACGTGATCCCCAAAGCCGTCGATGAATATTGGGAGGCGGTGGGCAAATATCCCGGCCAGCCGCCCGAACAGCAGCTCGGCAACCCTGTCCACCACATCCACGCCGGTCAGCCGCCCCGCGAACTCCCCCCCGTCAGTTTCGCGCTGCTGCTCAACCTCGTCGCCGCCGCCGCCACCTCGGACAAGGCGGTGCTGTGGGGCTTCGTCACGCGCAACCTCGGCCTCACGCCCGGCGATCAGCCGCTGCTCGACCAGCTGATGGACGGCGCGCTCGCCTACCACCGCGATCTCATCGCCCCCACGCTCCACCGCCGCGCGCCAGCCGCCATCGAGCGCAACGCCTTGATCGATCTGGATATTCGCCTCGCCGCACTCCCCGCGCACGTTCAGGCCGAGGCCATCCAGTACGAGGTTTACGAAGCTGGCAAGGCTGCCGGGATCGAACCGCTGCGCGATTGGTTCAAGGCACTCTACGAAACTCTGCTGGGCGCAGCACAAGGACCTCGCATGGGATCGTTCATTGCACTTTATGGCATCGATGCCACCCGAAGGCTGATCGCCGAGGCGCTCGCTTGACCCGCGCCGCCGCGTGCGCGGCGGCGGCCTGCCTCGTGGCCGCCGCCCCGCCGCCGCGCGTCGATGCGGCCGCGCTGTTCCGCGCCGGCCAATACGCCGCCGCCGCCGAGACCGGGCGTAGCGAGCGCACTGCGGCGAGCCTTGCCGTCGCTGCGCGCGCCGCACTCACCCGCGCCGCCTTCCTCACCTCGGACCGCTCGCTCGCGCGCACGCTGGTTTTTCAGGGCGAAGCCGACGCCGATGCCGCGCTGCGGATCGATCCGCGCAGCTACGATGCGCTCTTCCAGCGCGCCTCGGGCATCGGCTACCGCGCCACGCTGACCAACTCGCCCAAGCTCGCGGGCGAAACGCGCGCGATCATGACCGAGCTCACCAAATCCCATCCCGAGCGCGCCGAGGGCTGGCTCGGCCTTGCCGCGTGGAACGGCGAGGCGGTCGATAATCTCGGGCGCATGATGGCCGGCATCGTGCTCGGCGCCAAATTCTCCGCGATGGAGGCCAATTTCGCCGAGGCCGAGCGGCGCTGGCCCACCAACCCCGTGCCCTTCGCCTATCATGGCTGCCTGCTGCTGCGCATCGACGCAGGGCAGACCGCGCGCGCGAGGGAGCTGCTGGAGACCGCCGCGCGCAACCGCCCGCACGAGGCCTATGAAGCAACCGCACAAAAAGGCGCCGCCGACGTGCTCGCGCTCCTCAACAGCGGCGACCTCAAAGCCGCCCGCGCCATGGCCAAGAAACTCGGCAGCTTCGGCCGGCTGGGGTAATTACTGTTGAAAACCTGACATTTGGTACCCGCGCGCTGTTCGTCCGCTTTCAGGCGGAAAAGCGGCCCGGCGGGCGTCGCCCAACAGTGGACGTTCATGGGCTAATTCACACTCACTCGGACAAAGCCTTGTTCGTGGAACAGGCGGTGGACGTCATCGAAATCTTGCTGCGCCCGAGGTTCTCCGGCGATCGTTACGTGTATGGTCGGGAAGATACGAAGCCACCGACCGCGTCCTTCGATCTGTCGGATCAGATCGCCTGCGAACGATGCGGCACCTTTCTTGTCAGCTATCAAAAGCGTTTCTGACGAAAACGGCTTCGACGCTGTTCGCGCGACAGTCTCGCCTGTCGATGTGTTGGTCAGGCTGATATGATCGCGCGAGATCGTGGCGCTGTAGCGGACGGCAAACATCGGCCGCCCGCCTAGCACCTTCGCGGGCGAATGTCCGCTTTCCACCACTTCAAGCCGTTCAGTCGCTGCGTCGCACTCGGCAGAAGGCGCGACCAATATCCCCTAGCGGTTAAAATCCGCCGGCTGACCAGATAGGAGTGGGCGATGCTTCCAACGGCTGAAACCTTGCTGCTCGGGCTTGGGCTGCTGTGCGCGGGCTGGTCGGTCCTGCTTGTGACGTGGCTGGTCCAGCCCGACCGAGCCCGCGAAGCGGCTAGGTTCGCGCATCTGCACGCCGCGCTCGTGGCGCTCGTGCGCGCCGCCGAGGACGAAAAGCGCAAGGACCAGCTTTAGCAACCCCGGCGCGCGGAAGGATGATCCTCCCCCTTGGGGGAGGTGGCGGCGCAGCCGACGCAGCGGGAGCGACCGGGCGCGCCTCGGGTCGCTCGATCTTCCGGTCAAAGTCGGCCCGCCACCTTGCTCACCGAAGCCACTGCTTAACGTCCCAGCACGCCAAAACACACACTCGTAAACCCGCCTTCGCGGAATTTACGATCGAGCTATGGGCGTCCGTTATTCAAAGAGCACTGTCGCCCGTCTTGCACCCGTCGTACCGCGACTTGGAAACACCCAACTCCTAACGCCAGGTAACCTCCAACCACCATTTCGCACCCGCGCAGCCGCAAGGCGCGCCACGGCGGCCCCCGGCGTGCCACGGCGTGCCACGGCGTGCGCGCGGCGTGGCCGGGT
The DNA here is from genome assembly GCA_038326295.1 of Sphingomonadales bacterium. Classification (GTDB taxonomy): domain Bacteria; phylum Pseudomonadota; class Alphaproteobacteria; order Sphingomonadales; family Sphingomonadaceae; genus JAVVHE01. The sequence goes on along the minus strand of JBBQJX010000133.1, from coordinate 1,379 downwards.
TAATTCGCGGGTTAACGACGGCGCGGCGCCCGGGCTCCGCCATCGCCCGCCGGGCACGATTACTGGTAAATACGGCGTGCGCATTACTTGCCGCGCCGGTTCGGCGGGTCCACCCGGGCGCATCCAGCCCTCCGCCGAGGTTGACAGACGGTCACCCAGGCGTCAGATAGGAGGCGCGTTAGCACTCGGCATGATCGAGTGCCAACGGACCAATCCATCATCCGAGGAAGCCTAAATGAGCAGCTTTCGACCCCTGCACGACCGCGTGCTTGTCCGCCGTATCGAGGCAGAAGAGAAGACCGCAGGCGGCATCATCATCCCCGATACCGCCAAGGAAAAGCCCCAGGAGGGCGAAGTCGTCGCCGTCGGCCCCGGCACGCGCCACGAGAACGGCAATCTGAACCCCACCGAGCTCAAGGCCGGCGACAAGATCCTGTTCGGCAAGTGGAGCGGCACGGAAGTGAAGCTCGGCGGCGAGGATCTCATCATCATGAAGGAGAGCGACGTTCTCGGCATCGTCGCCGCGTAACGTCTTCGTACCCTTCCAAATCAACTTACAAAAGGAATACGGAACATGGCAGCCAAGGAAGTCAAGTTCGGGCGTGACGCCCGCGAGCGCATCCTCGAAGGCGTCGATATCCTCGCCAACGCGGTCAAGGTGACGCTCGGCCCCAAGGGTCGCAACGTCGTCATCGAGAAGAGCTTCGGCGCGCCGCGCATCACCAAAGACGGTGTCACGGTCGCGAAGGAAATCGAACTCAAGGACAAGTACCAGAACATCGGCGCGCAGATGATGCGCGAAGTCGCGTCCAAAACCAACGATCTCGCAGGCGATGGCACCACCACCGCCACCGTCCTCGCCCAGTCGATCGTGCGCGAGGGCCTGAAGTCGGTCGCGGCGGGCACCAACCCGATGGATCTGAAGCGCGGCATCGATCTGGCGGTGACCAAGGTCGTCGCCGATCTGAAGGCGCGCTCGAAGGATGTTGCTGGCAATCACGAGATCGCCCAGGTCGGCATCATCTCGGCCAATGGCGACGAGGAAGTCGGCCGCAAGATCGCCGAAGCGATGGAGAAGGTCGGCAAGGAAGGCGTCATCACCGTCGAGGAGGCCAAGGGTCTCGATTTCGAGCTCGATGTTGTCGAAGGCATGCAGTTCGATCGCGGTTACCTGTCGCCCTACTTCATCACCAGCCCTGAGAAGATGACGGTCGAACTCGAGAACCCCAACATCCTCATCCACGAGAAGAAGCTCTCGAACCTGCAGGCGCTACTGCCGGTGCTCGAGGCGGTCGTCCAGTCGGGCCGTCCGCTGCTGATCATTGCCGAGGATGTCGAGGGTGAGGCTCTGGCCACGCTAGTCGTCAACAAGCTGCGCG
>JBBQJX010000132.1:0-5773 GCA_038326295.1 Sphingomonadales bacterium | reverse complement strand
CAATGACGGGGTTTTTACCTTGACCGAAGTCGAGTGTCTCGGCGCGTGCGTGAATGCACCGATGGCGCAGATCAACGATGACTATTACGAAGATCTCGATTACGATCGCACTCGTGGGCTGTTGATTGCGCTTGAACGTGGCGAGCAGCCCAGACCGGGGCCACAAGTGGAGCGCCAGTTTTCTGCGCCGGTCAGCGGTGCTGCCACTCTTGCCGAGTATCGCTGATGTTGGATGACAAGGACCGTATCTTCACCAACCTGTATGGCTATCAGGACTGGGGGCTGGAAGGTGCCTGCAAGCGCGGGGATTGGGATGGAACGAAGGATATCCTCGCCAAAGGGATCGACTGGATCGTCGCGGAGACCAAGGCGAGCGGCTTGCGGGGACGGGGCGGGGCGGGATTTTCCACGGGGACGAAGTGGAGCTTCATGCCCAAGGAGCATAAGCCGGGCAAACCCGCCTATCTGGTGATCAATGCCGACGAGTCGGAGCCCGGGACCTGCAAGGACCGCGAGGTTTTGCGGCATGATCCGCACAAGTTGGTCGAAGGTGCGCTTATCGCAGGCTTCGCTTGTCGGGCGCGGGCGTGCTATATCTATGTGCGCGGTGAGTATGTTCTGGAAACGCAGCGGATCGCGGCGGCGGTTGCGCAGGCTTATGACAGGGGTTTGATTGGCAAGAATGCGTGTGGATCGGGGTATGATTACGATATCTTCGTCCATCGCGGCGCGGGGGCGTATATTTGCGGCGAGGAGACTGCGCTGCTCGAAAGTCTTGAGGGCAAAAAGGGGCAGCCGCGGCTGAAACCGCCGTTTCCGGCGGGGGCGGGACTGTATGGCTGCCCGACGACGGTCAATAACGTCGAGAGTATTGCGGTTGTGCCGACGATTTTGCGGCGGGGGGCGGCGTGGTTTGCGGGGATCGGACGGCCGAACAACACGGGGACCAAGTTGTTCTGCATTTCAGGGCATGTGAACACGCCGTGTAACGTGGAAGAGGCGATGAGCATCCCGTTTCGTGAGCTGATCGACAAGCATTGCGGGGGCATTCGCGGCGGGTGGGACAATTTGCTGGCGGTGATCCCCGGGGGATCGTCGGTGCCGCTGGTGCCTGCGGCGCAGATTATCGATGCGCCGATGGATTTCGATAGTCTGCGCGATCTGAAATCGGGTCTGGGCACGGCGGCGGTGATCGTGATGGACAAGTCCACAGATATCGTCGCGGCGATCAGCCGGATCAGCTACTTCTACAAGCATGAGAGCTGTGGCCAGTGTACGCCGTGCCGCGAAGGTGTGGGCTGGATGTGGCGCGTTATGGAGCGGCTGCGGACCGGGGATGCGGAGTATCATGAGATCGATTTACTGCAGGAAGTGACGACCGAGATCGAGGGGCATACCATTTGTGCGCTCGGCGATGCGGCGGCGTGGCCGATTCAGGGGCTGATCCGCCATTTCCGGCCCGAGCTGGAGCGGCGGATCGGGGTGCGCAAGGCGGCGGCCGAGCCGGTACCGATGGCGGTGGCGGCGGAGTAGGCCGATTGCGGCCAAGTATTCGCCGCGCCGTATTTACCAGTATTCGTGGCCGCTCTGCGCCGTGCGGCGCGGCGGCTTGCGCCCTCGTTAACCCGTGAGTTAACCGTTGCGCCCCGGCGCACGCCGCGAGCACACCGTGGGCACGCCGTGGCCTTTTGGCACGACGCCGTGCGCGAATGGTAAAAAACGATGACCGCGCTTTAACCGATCAGTTCTCGCTGGCGGCATGAGAGTTACTCGATGTACAGGCTCAAGAGTAGCGCCCGCGATTTACTTGGAATGCCGGAACGTAAACGCGCCATCCTCGTGTTAACCATTCTGGTAATCCGGCCTGTGGAGCACATTGCACGCCCAGCCTGCCGAAGCATCGGGATCTACACGCCCATCGGGACCGCCAGGGGCAACGGTGCCGATCGCGAAGCATCCATCGGGGGGTGATTGTCACGATGACATTGCCGGTCATCGCAACCATACACCGGACAAGTTGAGCGATAGCCATTGGCAGCTATTCGGCGGCTGACGCAGTTGAGCGTACAGACTCGGATAAATGATGTTGGTCCACCGGCACGGGAGCACGAGATGCGGATAGGAACGATCGGACTGGCACTGGCCGGGTTCGGGATCTGCGCTTCGCCCGCGGCCGCTGTGGCTCCGACCTATGACATCAATCTGCAGCTGTCGCCCGCGATCGGTCGACTCGGCGTTCGTGTGAAGATGAAGGGGCTGGCGTGTCGCGGGACGATGACGCGCTTCTATCTCAATCGTGCGTTTGTGATCGACAGCGCACGAGTCGATGGGCAGGCAATAACGCCGACGATCGATCCGCCTGGTGCTCCGCGCTTCTATCTCGACGCGGCGCGCGCCATCGACCTTCCCTGCCCGCGCAGGACTGCCGAACTGGTTTATTCCGGGCCGGGCAAGCTGCATCCTGACGGACGCAATCAGGTGTCGCCCGACCTCGTCGAACTCTCGCTATACGGTGGCTGGTACCCGCTGAGGACGATCGACCAAAAGACCAGTTGGCGGTTGCGTGTCGCTTTGCCGCCGGGCTGGACTTATGGCACGTCGGGTTATGTGTCACGTTGGCGTCCTTCGGGTGTGAACGCACTCGACGTTTCGTCGACCCAACCCGGTGACATCGTGTTGATCGCGTCACCCCGGTTCCGCGAGCGGTTCCAGTCGGACGGGATCACGCGGGTACGTGTCCTGCTGTCCGACGATGCTGATGCCGCCGCGCAGGCACGGGCTGACGCGCTCGGTCGACAGGCCGCTGCGGCCGTTACCGCGTTGACCACATTGCTAGGCCCGGCGAAGGGGCGCGATCCGGTTACGCCACAACTGATCTTCACGCGACGCGGAGGCCCGCTTTCCTATTCGCGACTGCCGCTGATCGTGACGCCGCAGCGCGCGCTCGCCGGCGACGGCGACCGGCCGCTGGCGCTTAATATCCGGCACGAGGTCGCGCATTTCTGGTCGCGGGCAGGTGGCGGAGACGAGGACTGGATCAACGAGGGGTTCGCCGAATATCTTGCCGCCCGCCAGACCCGGGAGGCCGATGGTCGAGAAGCATATGAGGGGCTGGTCACGCGTTATCGTCGCGAGGTGGCGTCGGCAGGACCGGGCGTTGCGATCGTCAGGACATCCAGTGACGAGACCCGCGGTTATATCAATCGCTATCAGCGGCCGACGCTGCTGCTCGATGCGCTGGAACGGCAGAGCGAGCCGCTCGTATTTGCGCGCTTCCTGCGCATGGTTGCCTTGCCTGGACGGCCGACGACGACGACGGCAACGGTCGAATCCGTAGCGCAGCAGGTGCTTGATCGCACGACGTCGGCTCTTTTTGTTCGCTGTCTGCGAATGCGTGACTGGCCAGCCGAATGCGGCGGCGCTGCACCCGCGAATGGCCAACTGACGTATGGCGAGTGACTTGGGCGGGGGTTTGGGGTATCGTGGGGCGGCTAAGGGAGACGGCGATGATTCGGGTTTTGGGCCTGACAGTGGGATTGCTGGTCGCGACGGCGGCAGCCACGGCGGGGGCGGCCAGCGCTGCGGGTATCTCGGGGCCCGAGCGGGCGCGGCAAGCGCAGTGCGTGGCGAAGGCCAGCCCGCAAGCGACGCGGCAGCTGCTGGCGCTCGTCCCCACGTCCGCCGACGAGCGCGATGCGGGCGAGGCGCTGCTGCGGCGCACGCGGGGTTGCAGCCGCAACCTGCTGCGTGAGGCGCGCGAGGGCGATGTGCTGGTGGAAACGCGCGGGCTGCTCGCCGAGCAGTTGCTGGTGGGGCAGCCGCTGCCCGAAATGCTGCCGGCGAGGGGCACGCGGCGCTTTGTGGCGATGGAGCTGAACCGGATCGAGGAACTGGGGGCCAACCGGGCGACGCTGGTGTTCTACGATACCGCCGCGTGCGCGATGGACCGCGACTGGGCGGGGGCGCGGACGCTGCTCGGCTCGGGACATGGATCGCCCGAGGAGGGCGAGGCGCTGCGCGCGCTACAGCCCAGTTTTGCCGCGTGCCTGAACGGGGTGCGCAAGATGGTGCTCCCGCCGCTGCTCGCGCGTGCCGCGATCGCGGAGGAGGCGTGGCACCGGCTGAATGGCGCGCAGATCGCGGACGTGCGTTAGGCGGCTGTGCTTACTGCGGTGGGGACCACCATTGGAGATCGGCCCAGGTTATCCAGCCGTTCGCGGCGTTGAGGTAGATCGCCGCGAACAGCAGCGTGGCCACCACGGTGGTCCATTTGGCTTTCCACAGCAGCTGCGGGTCGAGCGGCGAACCGCGCATCTGGCCGGGGACGGGGGCGCGGCCGTCCTCCTCCGGGGTGCGGACGCGCAGGGGGAGGATCGCGAACAGCGTGATGATCCAGACGATCAGGTAGGTCGCGATCGCGCGCCCCGGCGACACGGGCGCTAGACCCGCACCACCGATACGTCGGTCACGGGTTTCTTGCCCGTCCAGTCGCGCGCGACGCGGCGGAGCGACTGGCGGACGCTGTCGATCAGCTTGCCCTCGTCCTGGCGGCCGCCGTTGACCGCCTTGGTCGCGGCATCGGCGCATTCGGTGACGAAGGCGGCGCGGTCTTCCTCCACCGGCAGGCCCTGGACGAGGATGCTCGGCCTCGCCGCGAGACGGCCCTTGGACATGACGAGCGTGGCGGCGAGGTAGCCGTTTTCGCCGATCCGCCTACGCGCCTGCATGGTCGAGCCATCGGCGGGGAGGATGACGTCGCCATCGAGCATCAAGCGGCCGACCTTCTCGTGGCCGATGATTTTGGGGGTGCCGGGGCCCAGCCGGATCACCACGCCATCGGTGGGGACGATCGCGGTGGGGACGCCCCATTCGCGCGCAAGGCGGGCATGTTCCTCGGTGTGGCGGCGCTCGCCGTGAACGGGAATCGCCACTTTGGGGCGAATCCAGCCGTACATGGCTTCGAGTTCGGGACGGCCGGGGTGGCCGGACACATGCACATGCGCCTGGCGATCGGTGATAATCTCGACGCCCCGCGCGGCGAGCGCGTTCATGACGTTGCCGATGCCGGTTTCGTTGCCGGGGATCTGCTTGGAGCTGTAAATCACCAGATCGCCGCGTTCGAGTTTGATCGGGTGATCGCCTTGCGCCATGCGGCTCAACGCGGCGCGCGGTTCGCCCTGCGCGCCGGTGGCGACGATGAGCAGCCGCGAGGGATCGACGCTGGCGGCCTGATCGAAGGTGAGGATGGGCGGCATATCGCGCAGATAGCCGACGGCTTGGGCGACCTTGAGGATACGATCGAGGCTGCGGCCGGCGACGCAGAGCTGGCGGCCGGTATCGCGCGCGACATCGCCGAGCGTGGCGAGGCGCGCGGCGTTCGACGCGAAGGTGGTGACGACCACCCTGCCCTTGCGGTTGATGATCGCCTGATCGAGGCCTTCGCGCACGCTCGATTCGCTGCCCGACGCCTCGAAATTGAAGACGTTGGTGCTATCGCAGACCATCGCCAGCACGCCCTCGTCGCCGATGGCTTCGAGCTGGGCGGCGGTGAAGGGTTTGCCGAGCAGCGGCGCATCGTCCAGTTTCCAGTCGCCGGTGTGGAAGACGCGGCCGTAGGGGGTTTCGATCAGCAGCGCGTTGCCCTCGGGGATCGAGTGGGCGAGCGGCACGTGGCGGAGCTTGAACGGGCCGAGCTGGAATTCGCCGCCGTTCTTGCCGCGCGGATCGATGACGTGGAGCTTGACCTCCTTGGAAAGCCGTTCCTCCTCGAGCT
>JBBQJX010000131.1:0-5780 GCA_038326295.1 Sphingomonadales bacterium | reverse complement strand
TTGCCGGGTGCGACCCAATTATATTGGATGACGAAGTAGCGGTAGCGCTCGAACAGCAACTGGTCTTCGGACAGTCGTTGGTTGCGCTGCCAATCGTCGATGACGCGCTTGAGTTCAGGGAGCGCTTCGGGGTTCCTGAGCGTCGTCGCGTCGCCCACATCGCCGCCTTCCACCAGAGCGCGGACCATGCGGCGCATATATTTGCCGCTGCGCGTTTCGGGGAACTGGCTCACTTCGAGGAAATCAGCCGGGACTGCGACCGCGCCCTTTTCGGTGCGCACGAGGTCCGCCAGGCGCTTGCGGTCCTCGTGCGTGAGCTTGCGGCCGGGCGCGGGGACGACGAAGGCGAGCGGGGTCAGGCCCTTCTCGCGGTGCGGTGCGCCGACGACAAGCACGTTGCCCACCGGCGAATCCGGATCGAGCGCACGGTCGCGCAGGATTGCGCCCTCGATCTCTTCGGTGCCCATGCGGTGGCCGCTGACGTTGATCACATCATCGCTGCGGCCGTGGAAGGAGAAGCTGTCGTCGGCGTGGCGGATGGCGAAATCGCCTTGCGTGTAGGCCCATGCCCCGCGCCAGCGCCGCCAGTAGCCATCGGTCCAGCGCGCGGCGTCGCCGTGCCAATTGCCTTGGACGGAGCCGTTCTCGACGCGGAAATTGTCCCCGTCCCCCCAGATGGTGCGCGCGAGATAGGGGTAGGGAGCGGCGATGACGATCTCGCCCTTCTCGCCCGGCTGTGCCGCGCGCCACGGCACACCGTCCTCGCCCGCGCGCGCGAACGGCGCGGGGGTGGCGGCAGCATCGGCATCCTCCACCCACACATCGCCCACGATCCAAGGCAGTGGATAGGCGTGCGCATCAGGGCGCAGCGGAAAGTCGGCGTTGGCGAAGAAGTGCGTCCAGGCGATGCCGCCATGTTCGGTCGCCCAGTAGCTGTTGATGTAGTTCGGCGTGACGTGCGCCATGCCAAAGGCCTGGACGGGGGGCGAGACGGGTTCGGCGCAGAAGGTGGCAACGCGCAGGCGGGACATATCGTAGCGTTCGAGGTCTTGAAGGTTCGCCGCGTCTGCCATGACGGATTTGAGAAAGGTGACGCCCGCCTTGAAGATCGTGACTCCGTGCCGCTCGATCATGGCAGCAAAGCGGCCCGCGTGGGGAAAAACGGGGGAGCCCTCCGAGATGACCGTGGTGACGCGGGTGAGGAGCGCGGCGGCGATCTGGTAGCTCTGGCCGGTGATCCAGCCCGGATCGGCGACGACGTAGAGCACGTCCCCGGGGCGCGCATCGAAGCTGACCGCCATCGTGTGCGCGATGCCCGCGCTGTAACCGCCATGGACGTGGACGATGCCCTTGGGTTTGCCGGTCGAGCCGCTCGTATAGATGAAGAACAGCGGGTAATCGGCGTCCACCGCGAGTGGCGGGCAGGCGGTCCAGAGCGCGCGGACGAACTCCGCGTCGGGGAGCGCGAGGAGATCGGCCTCGGTGGCGGCGGCGAACCCGGCCGCGCGCGCTGCGGCGAGCAACGTGGCGAGCGCGGCATCGGTGAGCTCGTGGCTCCAGCGGTCGCGCTCGGGCCGCCAGACGATTTCGCCCTGGCCGGTGTGCTTGACCACGATGACCGCGTCGACACGCGGCGGGGCGGTCACGAGCGCCGACGCGATGGCGATACGCACGCGCGCGGCGTCCGCAGGGGCAAGGCGGCCGGCCTTGCCCAGTGCACCGAGCGCGCGGCCCACGCCGCGCATCACGTCCGAACGTTCGACGGTGTTTTCGCCCGCGAGCGTGGCGGCGACGGTTTCGTGGATGGTGGCGGCGTCTTCGGGGGCGAGGCCGAGATCGGCGGCGGCGAGCATCGCGAGCGCGGTCTTGACGGGCACATAATTGTCGAGCGCGGGATCGGTGTAGGCGGTCTTGAAGGGCACCACCTGCGCGTTGCGGTAACTGCCGTCCGAGGTAACGATCACGCGCGCGCCCGCGTCTGCGATGCGGTCCGACAAGGTCTTGTCGCTGAACCCGCCGAAGACCGCCGTATACACGATGCCCAGCCGCTTGGCGGCTTCGGTCCAGTAGATCTGCGGCACGATGGACGGCATGTTGAGCGCGATGCGGTCGCCCGCTTTCAGCCCGAGTGCCTGGAGCGCGAGCGCGCACTTGACCGTTTCGAGCAGGAGCCGCTTGCGCGAGACGTGGAACGCATCGACCGGCGCGCCGCGTCCGCCATCGGCCGACATGTCCCAGCGATCGCCTTCGAAGATGAGCGCGCTCTCTGCGCCGTGGCCAGCGAGCACGTGGCGATCGACTTCGTTGAAGGCGCCGTTTGTGCGGCCGCCAGTGAACCAGCGCCAGTGCGGGGGATCGGTATCGTCGAAGGCACGCGTCCAGGGGGCGAAATTGGCGGGTAGTTCGGGGGCCACGGGCTGCGCGGTGGCGGCGTCCCACCCGGTCCAGCGGCCGTCCGCGCCCAGTTTCAGCCATGCGCCGTCCGGGCCGACGGTCGCCACGAACCAGTGGAGCGTGCGCGCGGCGATGTCGCCGTGGAACTCGCCCGGATCGGCGAGCACGGCAGCGCGCATCGCTTCCCAATCCGCACGCGTGCGCACGGGGTTGAAAGCAGCGCGGGGCGCGTTTGCTGCAGTCGTGCCGGTGACGGTCTCAGTGTTGGCTGAGGCCATGTGCGTTCGATCCCCCATCATTCGGTCGGCCGTATGAAGCGCAGTTCGTGGCGTGGTGCAACCGGCGTGTCTGGGGTGTGCCGCATCGTGCAATCCGTCGCAGGTGCGCTACGCTGCGAGGCACGCCCGCGCGCGCGCAATGGAGACCTGTGATGACTCAATCACCGAATGGATCGGAAACGTGGCCCGAACTCGATTGGGCGCAGGCGCGCGATACGCTGCAGACGTTGCAGCTCTGGACGCAGATCGTGGGCAAGGTTAGGCTGGCGATGACGCCGTGGCTCAACCACAGTTGGCATGTGCCGCTGTATGTGGGCGCGCGCGGGCTGGGAACGTCGGCGATCCCGTGGGGCGAGGAATTGCTGGAGATCGGGTTCGATTTCGTGGCGCACCGGCTGACGATCGCGACGAGCCGGGGCGGGACGGCCGAAGTGGCGCTGGTGCCCAAATCGGTCGCGGCGTTCCATGGCGAGACGATGGCAGCGTTGGCGGGGCTGGGCGTGGACGTGCGCATCGGCGCGACGCCCAACGAGGTGGAGGATGCGATCCCGTTTGCGCGGGACGAGACACACCGGACGTATAATGCGGCGACGGCGCACCGTTTCTGGCGGGCGTTGGTGGCGGCGCACCGGGTGTTGGCGCAGTTCCGCACCGGCTATCTGGGCAAGGCCAGCCCGGTGCATTTCTTCTGGGGCAGCTTCGATCTGGCGGTCACGCGCTTCTCGGGGCGGCGCGCGCCTTTGCATCCGGGCGGGGTGCCGAACCTTGACGATGCGGTCACGCGCGAGGCGTATAGCCATGAGGCTTCCAGCGCGGGCTTCTGGCCGGGAAACGACGCGTACCCGCACGCGGCGTTCTACAGCTATGCCTATCCGGTGGCGGCGGGATTCGATACCGCGCGGGTGCGCGGCGGCGAATGGTCGGCCGAGATGGGCGAATGGCTGCTGCCATGGGAAAAGGTGCGCGCTGCGGGCGACCCCGACGCGATGGTGGTCGATTTCCTGACAGATACTTACGCGGCGGCGGCCGACCTTGGCGGTTGGGACCGGGGGATGCTGGAGTGCGCGATGGGGATCGCGGGGGTTCCGCGCGCGATCTGACCTATTTGGGCGAGCGCTTGGCGAGGATGCGCTGGAGCGTGCGTCGGTGCATCTTCAGGCGACGGGCGGTTTCGCTGACGTTGCGGTTGCATAGTTCATAGACGCGCTGGATATGCTCCCAGCGCACGCGATCCGCGCTCATCGGCTCTTCGGGGGGGAGCGGTTTGGCATCGGGCTCGGCGGTGAGCGCCTTGACGATGTCTTCGGGGTCGGCGGGCTTGGCCAGATAGTCGATCGCACCCGCTTTCACGGCGGCGACAGCGGTGGCAAGGTTGCCATAGCCGGTCAGCACGACGATGCGGATCGACGGATTTTGCTGGCGCAGTTCGGCAACCAGATCGAGACCGTTGCCGTCGGCGAGGCGCATATCGATCACGGCATAATCGGGGTGGAGCGACGCGGCCACGCCGCGCGCCTCGGACAGCCCGCTCGCCTGACCGACCTCGAAGCCGCGCCGTTCGAGCGTCATGGCGAGGCGCTGGCGAAAGGGCAGATCGTCTTCGACGAGCAGCAGCGGCGCGTGATCCACGGCGAATTCGGTCAGGGCTGCAGCGGCGGTGGCCATGGGCTATCCTCGTTTGTTTCGGTGAACAGATGGTGCTTCGGCCAGCGGATCGCCACTTTTGCGCCGCCCTGCGGCAAATTGGCGAATGACAGCATGCCGCCAGTGCGCTCGAGCAGTGTGGTGGCGATGAAGATGCCCAAGCCAGTGCCGCCCGAACCGCTGCGCGAGGGGCCAAGGAATGGTTCGCCCAGATGCGGCAGCAGCGCCTCCGGGAAGCCAGGGCCATCGTCCGTCACGGCAATCTCGACCGCCTCGCCAAAGGACGTGGCGGTGAGCGCGACGGTGCGCGCCGCGTGGCGACGGGCGTTCGAGATAAGATTGGCAAGCCCGTGCAGCATCTCGGGCGAGCGGGCGACGCGCGCCTGGCGAAGCGGCTCGGCCACATCGACGGAGACAGGTGCCCCCTCCCCCGCCGCCTCAATGAGCAGCGCGGGCAGCGCGACGCGCGGGAAAGGATCTTCTGCCTCGGCACGACTGGCGATGCCGACCAGAATGTCGCGCGAGCGTTTCGCCTCTGCCACCAGCAAACGCACATCGTTGCCATGAACCGGATCGGCCCCGAGTGCGGCCTCCAGATCGCGCGCAATGAGCGTGATCGTTCCCAAGGGTCCGCCGAGTTCGTGCGCGGCGGCCGCCGCCAGCGAGCCGAGTGCGGACATCTTGGATTCGCGTTCGAGCGCGGTTTGCGTGGCGACGAGCGCCCATTGCCGCCGACGCGCCTCGGCGGACACCTGCCAAGCGTAGATCGACAGGAACGCCATCGCGAGCATCAGGCCGACGAAGATGCCAAGCCGGTAGAGTTCGGGCAGAAAAATCGGGTGACCCGACCAGGGGAGCGGCAGCGCCCAGTTCCAGAGCGCGAAGATGATACCGAGTGCGGTGAGGAACAGCACGGCCGTGGCGCGGCCGCTGAGCAGGGTGGCCGAGATGGTGACGGGCACGATGAGCAGCACGCAGAAGGGGTTGGCGAGGCCGCCGTTGAGGAACAGCAGGACGCCGAGCTGAACGAGATCGAAACCCAGATGCAGCAGCGCCTCGCCGCCGACCAGCCGCGCGTTGCGGGGATAGAGCGTGACGAGGCCCACGTTCAGGAGCGCGGCCGCCCCCACTGCGGCAAGCGCGGACGCAAGAGGCAAGGGGTAGGATAAGAAGAGGCTGACGATGACGAGCGTGAGCAGCTGGCCGAAGATCGCGGTCCACCGCAGCCGCACCAGCGTGCGCACGCGGACGCCGGGTTGGGCGAGCGCGGCGACGATGATGGGGCGGGCGTGCATGCGCTTAAGGCTTTGGCGGCGGCGGCGGGGCCTCGGGCGACGCGGGACGCTTGGGGGCGATACTGAAGCTCGCGGCGGACTGTGCGGCGGCGCCGGGTTTCGCCTCGTCCAGAATGCGCGCGACCGCGCCGAGGCGGCGGTCCTCATGCGCGTAATCGCGTGCGCTGCG
>JBBQJX010000130.1:0-5783 GCA_038326295.1 Sphingomonadales bacterium | reverse complement strand
TCACCGCGCGTTCGAGCGCGAGCGCCGTCTCGAGCCGGATCGCGCCCGGATCGTGCGCGATCCAGCGGTCCGCCACGCGTCGCCCGTCGGTCAGCCGTGCCACTACCGGTCCCCAGATCGTCTCCTCGACAATCAGCGTCGAGCAGGCCGAGCCGACGCACAGGCGCTCGGGGACGCGCACAATCGCGCGCGGCCCGCCCGGGGTACGATAGCGGTCCGGCGAGCCCGGCACCGGATCGAGTACCACCGCGTCATGCAGCGCGGCATAGCTGTTGGTGAACCCCCACGCGATCCGGCCGTTCGATCCCACGGTGATTTGTGGCGTTCCCGGCAGCGTCACCCCCGTGATGTCCAGCCCCGGCATGCGCAGCCGCGCGCGGTACCAGATGTTGGGCACGTTCAACCCCAGATGCATGTCATTCGCGACCATCGCGCCGCCCGTCGCCGAGAGCCTTCCCGCGACCGCCCAATTGTTGCTGCCTTTGAGGAACGGATCGGCGTCGATCGAAGCGACCGTGGCCGGGGCGGGCGCGGGGTGGGTCATCGTGGCGGGGATCGGCGGTTCGGGCAGGCGCGTTCCGTCGATCGCCGAATCGAGTTCGGTGGTCTGTGGGTAAAGCAGGTCCGCCATCGGTTGCCCCAGCCGCGCGGCGGCGCGCGCGCGATCGAGCTCGAACTTGGGATCGGGACCCTCCAGCCCGAAGTACATGGCGTAGACCACCAGGATCGTGTCCGACGGTCGCCACGCCACGGGTGCGTGCCGTAGCAGCGCATATTCGAACGGGGCCGCGCCGAGATCGCCGAGGCCCCGGTTCACGCCCGCCACATAGGCATCGAGCACCGCGCGCGTCGGCGCGTCCATCCGCGCGATCTCGGCCGCCGCGCGCACGCGGAAGCGGTGGAGGCGGAGCTTGCGATCGGTCGCTTCGGTGCTCCCACCCAGCAGTTCGGAAAGCTCGCCTGCCCCGGTGCGGCGCAACAGGTCCATCTGGAAGAAGCGCTCCTGCCCGTGCAGCCAGCCGAGTGCGTAGGCGAGGTCCGCGCGGTTCGCGCCGGTCAGCGTCGGCACGCCGTTCGCGTCGCGCACGATCCGGACCGGTGTGCTCAGCCCGGGCGCGGGGGTGTCGCCTGTCAGCTGCGGTTTGCTCGCGTCGAGCCGCCACCAGCCGAACGCTGCGAGGCACGCCAGAAGCAGCAGCACAAGCAGTGCGCCTCGCACGAGCCACCGTGTCCAGCTCTGCGCGCGCATGGTCTCGCTCCTTTGGTGCGGACGGCGGGACTCGAACCCGCACTCCTCTCGGATGCAGATTTTAAGTCTGCTGCGTCTACCGATTTCGCCACGTCCGCCGCTTGCCGCCACGCGCTTCTGGCACGGCATTCCGCCGCACGCGAGACTGCGCGATCAGGCGGGCTCGTCGCCGAGGTTCAGGCGCGCGCGCATTTCCTTGCCGGCCTTGAAATATGGCACACGCTTGGGCGGCACCGGCACGGGCGCGCCGGTGCGCGGATTGCGCCCCACGCGTCCGGCGCGCGCGCGCGTCGAGAAGGCCCCGAAGCCGCGCAATTCGACGCGTCGACCAGTTGCAAGCGAATCGACGATCGCGTCGAGCACTGCACCCACGACGATCTCTGCCTCATCGCGGTCCAGATGCGGATGCGCCTTGCGGACCTGCTTCACGAGTTCGGAGCGGATCATCGTTCACTCACTCCCCTGGTCGAGCCGTCGGCCACCCCAGTGCGGCCGTGACCCAACTAGGCAAACCGTGCGACTTGCGTCAAGCCGTCGCGCCAACTCTTCGCCTCACCGCTTGTCGCGCGCCTTGTTGAGCGCTGCCCCCAGGATGTCGCCCAGCGATGCGCCGCTGTCCGAGGAGCCAAACTTCTCGATCGCCTCCTTGTCCTCGTTGAGCTGCAGCGCCTTGATCGAGAGCGTGGGCTTGCGGCCCTTCTCGAAGCCGGTGACGAGCGCGTCGAGCTTCTGGCCGGGCTGGAAACGCTCGGGCTTCTGCTCGTCGCGGTCGCGGCTGAGGTCGGCGCGCTTGATGAAGCCGATCGGGCCATCTTCGCCCACCTGCACCTCGATCCCGCCCGAATTGGCGAGGATGACGGTGACGGTGACGACCTCGCCCTTGCGCGGGCCGCTCGCTTCGGGCGCCTGTGCGGTGCCGGTGGGGACGACGATCTTCTGTCCGCCGGGCGCGGTTTCGAGCTGCTTCATGCCCAGACCGATACGCTCCTTCTCGGGATCGATCTCGAGCACGACCGCCTGCACGCTCTCGCCCTTGCGGTGCAGCGCCAGCGCCTGTTCGCCGCTCAGCCCCCACGCGATGTCCGACATGTGGACCATGCCGTCCACATCGCCTTCAAGACCGATGAAGAGACCGAACTCGGTCGAGTTCTTGACTTCGCCCGTCACGGTCGAACCGACGGGATGCTCCTCGGCAAACGCTTCCCACGGGTTGCGTTGTGCCTGCTTGAGGCCGAGCGAGATGCGACGCTTATCCTCGTCGACTTCCAGCACCATCACTTCGACTTCCTGCGAAGTGCTGACGATCTTGCCCGGGTGGACGTTCTTCTTGGTCCAGCTCATTTCTGACACGTGGATCAGGCCCTCGACGCCCGCTTCCAGTTCGACGAACGCGCCATATTCGGTGATGTTGGTCACGCGGCCGGTGAACTTGCCACCGATCGGGAACTTGGCGGCGGCGGCGGCCCACGGATCGGTCTCGAGCTGCTTCATGCCGAGCGAGATGCGCTGCGTCTCGCGGTTGATGCGGATGATCTGCACCTTGACCGTATCGCCGATGTTGATCGCTTCGGACGGGTGGTTGACGCGCTTGTAGCTCATGTCGGTCACGTGCAGCAGGCCATCGATGCCGCCCAGATCGACGAACGCGCCGTAATCGGTGATGTTCTTGACGATGCCATCGATGATCTGGCCTTCCGCCAGCGACGAGATCAGACCGGTGCGCTGCTCGGCGCGCGTTTCCTCGAGGATGGCGCGCCTCGAGACGACGATGTTGCCGCGCTTGCGGTCCATCTTCAGGATCTGGAACGGCTGCGCCATGTTCATGAGCGGCGTGACATCGCGCACGGGGCGGATATCCACCTGCGACCCGGGCAGGAACGCGACTGCGCCCGAGAGATCGACGGTGAAGCCGCCCTTGACGCGGCCGAAGATGATGCCCTCCACGCGCTCCTGCGCCACAAACTGTGTTTCCAGCGTATCCCACGCGGCTTCGCGGCGTGCGCGGTCGCGGCTCAGCATCGCCTCGCCCTGCGCGTTCTCCACGCGATCGACGAACACCTGCACGTCATCGCCCACCGCGACTTCGGGCGGGCCACCGGCGGTCGCGAATTCGCGGATCGAAACGCGCCCCTCGCTCTTCAGACCGACATCGATCACAACGAGATCGTTTTCGATCGCGGTGACACGGCCGGTGACGACGCGGCCTTCGAAACTTTCGTTCTTGCCGAACTTCTCGTCGAGCATTGCCGCGAAATCGTCGCGGGTGGGGTTCATCATGTCGAGCGTGGCGGAGGCCATTCAGTGTCCTTGGGTGCAACGGCGGAGGACGGAATTGCCCCCGGAAACGCCGGTCCGGGCGGGGCGAAAAGCCCCCGCGATGGTCAGAATATGCAAATAGCGAGCGAAAGCCGTGGCTTCGCCCGCAACGCCGACACGCCCTAGCGTGTCCGCCTAATCCTGGCCTCGACGAGCGCGATGGCCCGCCGGACGGCCACGGCTATAGGCAAATCGGTGGTATCGAGCAAGTCCGCATCGAGTGCGCGGACGAGAGGGGCGACGGCGCGCTCCGCGTCGCGGCGATCGCGCTCGCCGAGATCGGCCAGGACCTCGATGTAGTCGCGGCCAAGCTCGTTTGCGCGGCGGTGCGCGCGCGCCTCCATGCTGGCGGTGACGAACAGCTTGGCCGACGCCCCGGGCGCGACGACGGTGCCGATATCGCGGCCATCGAGCACCGCGCCGCCGGGCTGGTCGGCAAACGCGCGCTGACGATCGAGCAGCACGGCGCGCACCTCTCGCATGGCCGAGACGATCGACGCGGCGCGCGCCGCGTCCTCGGATCGGATCGCCGGATCGTCGAGCCATTCAGTTTCGAGTGCATTGGCGGCTGCCAATGCGCATAAGGGATCGGCGGCGTCGGCGGCGCGCGCGCCGACCGCGCGGTACAGCAGGCCGGTATCGAGATAGGCCAGCCCATAATGCGCCGCGAGCGCGCGCGCGACGGTGCCCTTGCCCGAGGCGGCGGGTCCATCGACTGCGATGACGAGTTTGTGAGGCATTAAACCCGGCTATAAGGCACGTGCCGGTCCCGCAACCCGAGGAATTCGCCATGATCTTGCAATCCACTCCCGTGCTGTTCGTCGACGATATTGCGGCGAGCGAGCACTTCTTCGCGAAGCTCGGCTTCAAGCGAACCGTTGAGGTCCCCCACGGCGAGGGGCTGGGGTTCGTCATCATGACGCAAGGCGGCGAGGGCGGGGGCGACGGCGGCATCGGCGTAATGCTGCAGACCGCCGCCGCCGCCGCCGACGATACTGGCCTCGACGCGGAGCGCTTCAAGCCGGGCGCGCACCTGTTCATGTCGGTCGCCGATCTGGATGCGGCGGAGAAGATGCTGCACGAGTTCGAGATGTTCATGCCGCGCCGCGATACCTTCTACGGCGCGACCGAGATCGGCTGGTTGGAGCCGGGCGGCAATCATGTGACGCTGGCTCAATTCGCGGCGAACAGCCCGGACGAGGGGTAAGGTTTCGTCCGACCGTCGTCCGCGATGGAGTCACCCCCCAAGCGCGGGAAACTCGATCGAGAAGCGGTGCGCTTCCCCATCGTAGCGCAGCGGGTTGCGCAGCTGGCGGGCGAGGCCGGCGACGATGCGGCGCGTGCTATCCTCGAACCGGTCCATGCCATCGTCCCCCGAAAAGGCGGGGCTGGCGATGGTCAGCCGGGCAAGTCCATCGCTGTGCGTCGCCTCGATGCGCGCATCGCTGGTCAGCCCATCGTCGGCATCGCGCGAGCTGGCGACGAGTTCGGTGATCAGGAATGCGATCGGAAGCGCGGTATCCTGGCCGACGGCGATGCGCCCGGCGCTGCACGTCACACGCCGCGCTCGCTGGGCGCGCCCGTCGAAGCCATGTTCGAGATTGGCGCTCAGGTCCGCCAGCAGCGGCCTGAGCTCGACGCCGCTCGCCCCCTCGTCCTGGTACATCCAGCGGTGCACCAGCGCGAGCGCGTTGACGCGCTGGCGGATGAGCGCGTACGCGGCGATCGCTTCGGCCGACGTTGCATCGCGCGCCTGAAGGCTAAGCAGGCTCGATACGATCTGGAGATTGTTCTTGACCCGGTGATGCACCTCGCGGGTTAGCGCGCGCTGCGTGGCGAGTGCGGCCTCCAGCTGCGTGGCGTGGCCGGCCATCCGGTCCGCCATCGAATCGAAGGCGGCGGCGAGTTCGGCCAGTTCGGGGCTGCCAAACGCGCCATCCGCCATGCGCGCGCTTGCGTCGCCCGTGCTGTAGCGTTCGACGACGGCGCGCATCCGGCGCAGCGGCTCAATGACGAGGCGATTGACACCCGACCACGCGACCGCGACCGCGACGATCCACATCAGGAGCGGCGCGGCGATGCCGAGCACTTGCAGCGGCCCGTTGCCCGCAGCCCTGACGTGGGAGTATGCGCTCAGCGACTGGGACAGCGCGATGACGCCGAGGGGCAGCAGGGTCAGCGAAAGGGCTACCGTCACCTTTAGCGGCAGCGGGGCGTG
>JBBQJX010000129.1:0-5821 GCA_038326295.1 Sphingomonadales bacterium | reverse complement strand
CGTGGGTGCACCACGGCCCCATGATCACGGCCGACAGATCGAGCACGCGCACACCGGCGAGGGGCAAACTCATCCGTCTCGCATTGCCTGCGCGCGCGCGCCTGTCCAGTCCGCGCGCAAGCGGCTATCGTTGCGCCTGTGGGCCGGTACAGCGTCTTCATCAGCTACAGTCATGCCGATACGCCGGTCGCGTCCTGGCTGCACCACGCGCTCGAAACCTACCGTGTGCCCCGCCAGCTGGTGGACACGGACGGCCTGAACGGCCCCATCGCGCGCCGCCTGAAGCCCGTCTTCCGTGACCGCGACGAGCTTTCTGCATCGACCAGCCTCGGTGCCGAACTGCGCGCTGCACTTCGCGAATCCGATTTCCAGATCGTGCTGTGTTCGGAGCGGGCCGCCAAATCGAAATGGGTGAACGAGGAAGTCCTCGAATACAAAGCCATGCACGGCGACGCACGAACCTTCGCGCTGATCGTCGATGGCGAGCCTTATCACCCCGAGCACGAATGCTTCCCGCCTGCGATCCGCTTCCGCGTCGGCCAGGGTGGGCTGCTGACGACCGAACCCGCCGAGCCGATTGCCGCCGATCTTCGCGCAGGCAAGGACGGGCGCCGCCTCGCCTTCCTGAAGCTCATGGCGGCGGTGACCGGCGCGCGGCTCGACCAGCTGGTAAGGCGCGACGAGCAGCGCAGGCGACGTCGGCTCGCTTCGATCGCCACCGGTGCCAGCGCGGTCTCGGTGTTGACTGCGGGGCTCGCGGTCTACGCTAACTACCAGCGCATCGAGGCAAACCATCAGCGCACGCAGGCCGAAGCGCAGCGGCGCACGGCGGAGGCGAGCCTCGATTTCCTGATCGGCACCTTCCAGATCGCCAACCCCGCGACCGAGAACCCGCGCACCATCTCGGCGGTGACCTTGCTGCAGCGCGTGAGCGACCGGGTGAAGACCGATCTCAGATCGCAGCCCGGGGTGAGCGCACGTCTGCTGCGCGCGACGGGGGAAATCTACTTCAATCTGGGGCTGCCGAGGGAGAGCGAGCGCGATCTGCGCGCGGCGATCGCGATGGCACGCCCGCGAAGCGCGTCGCGCACGCTGGCGCTGATGCAGCTCGCGCAGCTTTCGATTAAGAAGCAGGATATCAAGGAATCGACCGCGCTGCTCGCCGAGGCAGGCCGGTCCTTCAATCCGCAAGGCGAGCAGGCACCGCTGCTGGCGGCACGGCTGGCGGAGTATCAGGGCGCGCTGGGGTATCTGAAACTGGATAACCACCGGGCCGTGGCAGCGCTCAAGGCGGCGGCCCGGGATTACGGAGCTTTGCCCGGAGATCACCGGCTCGACGTTGGCAGGGTGTATTTGCAAATGGGCCTGCCGCTCGTGATGCTAAAGCAGTATGGCGCGGCCGACGGTGCTTATGCCCGCGCGCAAGACCTGTTCACCCAGCTATATGGTCCCAACCACGTCCAGACAGCGGATGCGATCAAGAGCCGTGCGTTCGCCGCAGTAAGCGCGGGGCGCGCCGCCGACGCGGAGCGGTTGGCGAATTCGGCGCTGATCATCTTCCGCCGGGTGCTGGATCCCAAAAATCCGAAGATCGGAGATATCAACCTGCTGCTCGGGCGAATCCAGCACTCGCGCGGCGACCTTGTTACGGCGACGCAGTCGTTCGGCCAGGCGATCGTGCTCTTCACGGAAATTTATGGACAAACGAACTCGAAGGTCGGCGATACTGCCTTTTATGATGCGCGTGCGTGGTCCGACATGGGCAAGCCCGATCGTGCCCTACAGCTGATTTCG
Organism: Sphingomonadales bacterium; assembly: GCA_038326295.1. Taxonomy (GTDB): domain Bacteria; phylum Pseudomonadota; class Alphaproteobacteria; order Sphingomonadales; family Sphingomonadaceae; genus JAVVHE01. The sequence goes on along the minus strand of JBBQJX010000129.1, from coordinate 4,027 downwards.
CTCGCCAAGCGATCTTATGACGTAAGCTACGGGCCGGTCGATCCCGATCAGGTGCAATTGCTTCAACTGCGCGCTCAGGTCCTGCGTGTGGCCGGGCGAGCGAACGAATCCCATTCCAGTTGCGTGGCAGCCGAATCGCTGCAGCGTAGGATCGACGCCAAGGGGCCCGACATGGTGGCCGCAAGCAAATTGTGCGCCGATCTCGCTACTGATCCACCCGCTATTCCCCTGCGGTTCGAGCCATTGCCGGAAGAACGTCGCACATGAGCTTTCAAGACCGGGCTCAAAGTGCTAGGTGTCGGCCCCGGTACGAAAGGATTTGATTCGTATAAAAAAGCATTCTATTAACCGATCTTACCAACAGGAAGGGCCCGTCCAATGCGTAGCTTATATTTGTTATCGGCGGCGTTTCTCGCCATCGCCCCGGCGCCGGCGCTCTCCTCGATCGATGTCCTCATCGTGCCGACTTTCTCTGGCTTGATCGCGGCGGGCTCGGGCGGCTCGCAAGCGCTTCCCCAGCCGCCCGTAGACGTTACGGTCACGACTGCCGACGGATCGGGTGCTTCCGCCCAGGCGCAGGCGGTGACATTGCTGACCAGCGGTGGCGGGTTCTTCTTCGAGCACGACCTGGTGGGTAACGGAAGCTCCAGCGCAACCGAGCGGACTTTTCTCGACGTCACCATCACGAACAATGGCCCGGCGCAGAGCCTTCGCTTCGACTCGCAGGTAACGCCGGGTCATCTGAGTGCGCGCGATGCTTTGGGCAGTAGCGCCTCATCGCTAGCGCGCTTCCAGTTCTCGATTGGTCTCCTGAACGCCCGCGTCAGGCTGTACGAACTGGGTGCAACGCTGTTCACCGACGGCCTGAGCCTCCAGTCCAACGGCCCGTTCACCGGGCTCAATGGCTATAACGATCAGACGATCGGCAACGAGCGCGTGATCGACTGGGGCGCGACCAATATCGAGCTCGAGCTGGGACGCTTCAGAGCGAACGAAACGCGTACTTACCGCTACGATCTGCTGTCTGCAGTCGACATCCGGAGCGCGAGCGAAGGGTTCGCGCCGTCCTGCAACGCGGCGCAGATCGCTGCTGGTGATCCGCGTAGTGGCGGCGGCGGCGTCGCCCGCCCGATATCGCGCGGGCCCGTGGCGCGGGGTGCGGACGAGGCTCAGCCGTCCTGCGAGCCGTTCCGGGTGAACCCCATCATCGGACTGCCGTTCGACCAGTTCCTGACCTACATCCACATCGTGCCCGCAGGATCGCCGCCGGAGCCCGCTCCGCCGCCGCCTGCTCCGATCGATTACAGCACTGTTCCCGAACCCGCCGCGCTGGCGCTGTTTGGCCTAGGCGCGCTCGCGCTGGCCGCACGCAGGCGGCGCGGCGCATAGTCCCGTTGGCGAGCGTCGGCGGACGGGTGTAGACCCGTCCGCATGGATGTAAACGTCTGGCAGGGCCTGGGGCTCGCGACCGTGGTGGTCGCCGGTATGGAGGCGTTTGCCTACGCCGCGCACCGCTGGATCATGCACGGGCCGATGTGGGTGTGGCACGCGAGCCACCACCGCGAGCGTGAGGGCTGGTTCGAGCGCAACGATCTGTTCGCGGTTGTGTTCGCGGCCGTCAGCTGCGGCTTCATCTTCGCGGGCACGCAGCTCCATCTCGGTTCGGCGCTGACCTGGGTGGGGATCGGCGTGGTCGTTTACGGGATGATCTATTTCCTGTTCCACGACGTCCTGGTGCACCGCCGCGTCGCGCACGGAATCGTCCCGCGCAGCCGTTATCTGCGCCGCATCGTGCAGGCGCATCGGCTACACCACGCGGTCGGCACCAGGGACGGCACCGTCAGTTTTGGTTTCCTCTACGCGCCGCCGATCCCGGTCCTCGCCCGGCAGATGAAAAACGCGCCCGGCCTCAGGGCCCCCACCGCTACGGCATCGTCCACAGCGCGCCGCGCGGCGGCGGCGGACCGAGCAAACCCCGCCTAGCCGCGCGCGCGCGGGCTGCCGCGACGAGGCGCAATTTCTCGAAACCCGTCGTCGATTGGCGCACATCCCACGCCCGCGCGCCTGCTACACGCACCCTGTCGCCGATCGCGCCGTAGATGCCCGCCGCCGACAGCACCGCCCACGCCGAACGGAACCCCAGTGCGGGCGTCCCGAAACGCGAGGACGCCGCATACTGCCCCGCTTCGTCCAGCAGCCGCGCCACCACGGATGCAAGCGCGGCGCGGTGAGTCGGCCGCGCCACCTCGCCCGGTGGGATGTCCGCCGCAGCCAGCCATTCGTCGGGCAAATAACATCGCCCGCGCGCGGCATCCTCGACAACATCGCGCGCGATATTCGCCAGCTGGAACGCCAGGCCCAGATCGGACGCGCGTTCGAGCGTGGCGCGGTCGCTCGCGGGCACGCCCATCGCCACCGCCATCATCACGCCGACCACGCCGGCCACATGGTAGCTATATTCGAGCGTATCGGAGAGCGTGCGGTAGCGCCGGTCGGCGGCGTCCATCGCGAAGCCGTCGAGATGCTCCATCGCGTAGCGCGCGGGCAACCCGGTCTCTTCGGCGAAGCGGGCGAGCGCTCGAAAAGGCATGTCATCGGCCGGCCGTCCTGCGAGCGCACGGAGCGTCCCCTCGCGCAGGGCATCCACGCGCGCGTCCACGCTCGACGCGCGCGCGAGGAAGCCCATGCCGAGCGATTGCTCGTCCACCACATCGTCGCAGTGGCGGCACCACGCATACAGGAGCAGCGCGCGCGCGCGGGAGGGCGGATCGAACAGCCGCGCGGCGAGCGCGAAACTTCTGGAGCCGCGCGCGATCGTGCGCGCGGCCTCGCTCACCAGCGCGTCCACCTGCCTAGCTCCCGCTTAACACCGCCTTCGCCAGCGCGCTCGCGCCGCCCATGTCCATCGCCCCGCCGTGACGCGCCTTCACCTCGGCCATCAGGCGGCCCATGTCCTTGGGGTCGGTCGCACCGATCTCGGCGGCGACCGCCGCGATAGCGGCGCGCGCCTCTTCCGGGGACATCTGGCGCGGCAGGAAGCCCTCGATCAACGTCACTTCTGCGGCTTCGGCGGCGGCAAGCTCGGGCCGTCCGCCGGTCTCGTACATGGCGATCGAATCGCGGCGCTGCTTGATCATCTTGCGCAACACGTCCGCCACCATCGCATCGTCGTCGGCGGGCGCGTCGCCGGTGCGTAGCTCGATATCCTTGTTCTTGATCGCCGCCTGCACCATGCGCAGCGTTCCGACCACGGTCGCTTCCCGGGCCTTCATTGCGGTTACGAGCGCGGTCTTGATGTCGTCGCGGATCATGGGCGTTCCCTGGGGGTGATCGTGCGCTATAGCACGCCCGCCCGCCCGGAGAACCATGATGCACAAGCCTGAAGGTGCCACTGCCGTCCTCGTCCTAGCCGATGGATCGGCGATCTGGGGCCATGGCGTCGGCGCGGAAGGCGTGCGCGTGGGCGAGCTGTGCTTCAACACCGCGATGACGGGCTATCAGGAGGCGATGACCGATCCGAGCTATGCCGGGCAGATCATCACCTTCACCTTTCCCCACATCGGCAATACGGGCGCGAACGCCGAGGATGTGGAGGCGATCAACCCCGCCGCGCTGGGCTGCGTGCTGCGCGAGACGCCAACGGCACCCTCTTCCTGGCGCGCCGCTCGGGGGTTTGACGATTGGCTGCGCGCCTTCGATCGGGTGGGGATCGCGGGTGTGGACACGCGCGCGCTCACGCATCGTATCCGCGAAGCGGGCGCGCCCAACGCAGTCCTGGCGCATGCAGCGGACGGGGTGTTCGATGTGGACGCGCTGCGGGAGCAGGCCCGCGCCTGGCCGGGGCTGGAGGGGATGGATCTGGCAAAGGCGGTGAGCACGCGCCAGTCTTACAAATGGACGGATGGGCGCTGGTCGCGGAGCCACGGCTATGCGGTCGACGCGGCGGCGGCGGATGCGCCGCATGTGGTGGCGATCGATTACGGCCTGAAGCGCGCGATCCTGCGCGAACTGGTCGCGGCGGGGGCGC
>JBBQJX010000128.1:0-5833 GCA_038326295.1 Sphingomonadales bacterium | reverse complement strand
GCCCGTTCGGGTGAGCCTTTCGTGCGAACATGATGGAGTTCCGGTGCAGGGTTCGGGCGGCATGACGGCTGGGTTGGCGGGGCGCTATGCGTCCGCGCTGTTCGAGCTGGCGCGCGACAAGGGCCAGCTTGCGGCGGTGGGCGAAAGCCTGTCGCGGCTGGGCGCGGCGCTGGACGCGAGTGCGGACATGCGCACGCTGACGAACTCGCCGATGGTGAGCCGTGCCGACGGCGAGCGCGGGATATTGGGGCTGGCGGACGGGCTGGGGGTGGACCCGCTGACGCGCAATTTTCTGGGCGTCGCGGCGCGCGGTCGCAGGCTGGGCGCGCTGCCCGCGATCATCGCCGCGTTTCGCACACGTGCGGCGGCCGAGCGCGGCGAGACCACCGCCGAGGTGACGTCCGCGCATCCGCTGAACGACGAGCAGGTGGCGACGCTGAAGGCGACGCTGGCGGCGAAGCTGCGGCGCGATGTGGACGTGCAGCTTCGGGTGGACCCGAGTTTGCTGGGCGGGCTGATCGTCAAGATCGGCTCGCGGTTGATCGATAGCAGTATCAAATCCAAGCTCGCCGCCGTGGGTGCGGCGATGATGAAAGGTTCCGACTAATGGACATCCGCGCCGCCGAAATCAGCCGCGTCATCCGCGAACAGATCGAGGGCTTCGGCCAGGACGCGCAGGTCTCCGAAGTGGGCCAGGTGCTATCCGTGGGTGACGGCATCGCGCGGGTGTACGGGCTGGACAATGTCCAGGCGGGCGAGATGGTGGAGTTTCCGGGCGGGGTGCGCGGCATGGCGCTGAACCTCGAAGCGGACAATGTCGGCGTGGTGATCTTCGGCGCGGACGATGCGATCCGCGAGGGCGATACGGTCAAGCGGTCGGGCACCATCGTTGACGTGCCGGTGGGCAAGGGGCTGCTGGGCCGCGTGGTGGACGGGCTGGGCAATCCGATCGACGGCAAGGGGCCGATCGAGGGTGCGACGCGGATGCGCGTCGAGGTGAAGGCGCCGGGCATCATCCCGCGCCAGAGCGTGAGCGAGCCGATGCAGACGGGGCTGAAGGCTTTGGATGCACTCGTACCAGTAGGCCGCGGGCAGCGCGAGCTGATCATCGGCGATCGGCAGACGGGCAAGACCGCAGTGGCGATCGATACGTTCATCAACCAGAAGACCGCCAATGCGGGGGATTACGAGAAGAAGAAGCTGTACTGCATCTACGTGGCGATCGGGCAGAAGCGTTCGACCGTGGCGCAGATCGTGCGGCAACTGGAAGAGAGCGGCGCGATGGAATATACCATCGTGGTCGCGGCGACGGCTTCGGAGCCTGCGCCTTTGCAGTATCTGGCGCCCTATACGGGCTGCACGATGGGCGAATATTTCCGCGACAACGGGATGCACGCGGTGATCGTGTATGACGATCTGTCCAAGCAGGCAGTGGCGTATCGCCAGATGTCGCTGCTGCTGCGGCGGCCGCCGGGGCGCGAGGCGTATCCGGGCGATGTGTTCTATCTGCACTCGCGGTTGCTGGAGCGCGCGGCGAAGATGTCGGATGCCAACGGGGGTGGTTCGCTGACCGCGCTGCCGATCATCGAGACGCAGGCGGGGGATGTTTCGGCGTATATCCCGACGAACGTGATTTCGATCACCGACGGGCAGATCTTTCTGGAGACCGAGCTGTTCTATCAGGGCGTGCGGCCGGCGATCAACGTGGGGCTTTCGGTTTCGCGGGTGGGATCGGCGGCGCAGACGAAGGCGATGAAGAAGGTCGCGGGATCGATCAAGCTGGAGCTGGCGCAGTACCGCGAGATGGCGGCGTTCGCGCAGTTCGGGTCTGACTTGGATGCGTCGACGCAGCGATTGCTGAACCGGGGCGCGCGACTGACCGAGTTGCTGAAGCAGGGCCAGTATCAGCCGATGCCGTTCGAGGAGCAGGTGGTGAGCATCTTTGCGGGGGTGAACGGGTTCCTCGATCAGGTGCCCGTGGCCGCGGTGACGCGCTTCGAGGCGGGCTTCATGAGCGAGATGAAGGCCAAGCATGGGGATGTGATGGATGCCATCCGGTCGAGCCGCGACCTCGACAAGGATTTGCAGGCGAAGTTGAAGGAAATTCTGGGCGAGTTTGTGCGGACGTTTGCTTAGTTCTATTCGTGGAAGGGCTGGTGACAGCGGACGATGACGGTCAACCAGTGATGCCAATTTGCGCCCATTGTTCGAAGCGAAACCTATATCTCATATCAAATTGCATTGGTTGTAAATCACCGATTTCCTACAGATTTGTACCTGCATATAAGCCACTCCTGGTTTTCGTGTCGGCCATCTCGGCGGTGTTCCTTGGCGGTATTGGCTACAGCCTGTCAGCCTGGTTTTGGTTTGCTTGCTTGATAACGAGTATCAGCGGAGGTCTGATGTACGCTGTATTGAGCAGGCGAATGATGAAGAAGTGCTTTGTTTCTTTTGGGGCGCCTTTGGCGGTAGGAAAAAATGGCCTCGCTTAAAGTCCTCACATTCGGAGTCGCCTCGGTCAAATGGACCAAGATGATTGCCGAAGCGATGAAGATGGTCGCCGCCGCCGCGTTGGCCACGGGCCTGTGCGCGTCTGCCGCGCACGCCGCCCCGCCCACGATCGAGTCGATCACCCCCACAATCAAATCCTTCTGCGCGCGCAGCTTCAAGCCCGCTTCCCCCGCGTGGGTGCTGTGTGTGGGGCAGCAGACGCAGGGGTATCTCGATTTTGCCAAGGCCTATCCCGAGACCGCGCCGCCGGTGATGGAGGGGTTCGACAGGTGCCAGGCGGCGTATGCGCCGAGCGGCAACTGGGCGTTGCTGGATTTCTGCGCGTCCGAGCGGCTGCGCGCCGCCGATCAACTCAAGTAGGACCCTGCTTATGGCATCGTTGAAAGCGCTCAAGGTCCGCATCGCTTCGGTCAAATCGACGCAGAAGAGCACCAAGCCCATGAAGATGGCGGCGGCGGCAGCACGGCTATGAACAATACGCGAAAGCTCAACTTGCTGAGCGCGCTTCCGGTCGCGCTCCGACGGCCGCTCGTGCGCCGCTGGTATCGCAGCCAGGTCGAGCGTGACGGTGAGCCCGAACTTGCATGGCTTCGGCGGTTAGTCGGGCCTGGCCAGGTCGCGCTCGATATCGGGGCCAATCTTGGTATTTATTCCTATGAGCTTAGTCGGTTGGGCGTGCGCGTAATTGCGTTCGAGCCGAATCCTCAGGTGGCAGCGGTGTTGCGTAGCATGGCATTGGCGGGTGCGGAGGTGTGCGAGATCGCGTTGTCGGACCATGAGGGATCGGCCGAATTATCGATCCCGACCGAGGGTGGCGGTTTTGGCCTGGCGACGATCGGCGAGCTCAAAAGCTACAACGGACCGCTGACACGCGTTAGGGTTCGCGCGGCACGGCTCGACTCGCTGACCTTGCCGTCGGTCGATTTCATCAAAATCGATGTCGAGGGGCATGAGGAAGCGGTGCTTGCCGGAGCGCGTGATTTGATCGCGCGCGATGCTCCTTCATTGCTGGTGGAAGTCGAGGAACGCCATAATCCCGGAGCGATCAAACGGATTTCGACAATGATGGAAAATGTTGGATATTCGGGCTATTATTTATACGACGGACGGTGGCAGTCGTTGGCAAGCTTCGAGCCCGATATCCATCAGCGCGCCGAGTTCGATGCCGCGACGCGGCGGGCGACCGACTATGTAAATAAACTTTCTTTTCGTGCATGCCTCAAAAACTGATAAAGACTGGCTCTTGTCCTGACGCCCCCACATTCGTCGGCTTGTTCGGTGCGCAGGTATCCCCCGGGCGATGTTGCCGCCGACCGAAGTCTTCCTTGGCCCACTGCGGGTCTACCCGCCAGAATCGAGACAAGCTCCCAATGGCATCGTTGAAAGCGCTGAAGGTCCGCATTGCCTCGGTCAAATCGACGCAGAAGATCACCAAGGCGATGAAGATGGTCGCCGCCGCCAAGTTGCGCCGCGCGCAGGAGGCGGCCGAAGCTGCGCGGCCTTATGCGCAGAAGATGGAAGGCGTGCTGGCCTCGCTGGCGTCGCGCGTGACGGTGGGGCCGCAATCGCCGCGGCTGCTGGCGGGGACGGGGGCGGACCAGCGGCATCTGCTGGTGGTGGCCACGAGCGAGCGCGGGCTGGCGGGCGGGTTCAACACCAACATCGTGCGCGCGGCGCGGCGGCATGCCGAAGCGCTGATTGCGCAGGGCAAGGACGTTCGCTTCTATCTGGTGGGCCGCAAGGGGCGCGCGCCGCTCGCGCGGATGTTCGCGGGCAAGATCGGGCCGTATCACGATCTGTCGGCGATCAAGAGGCTGGTGTTTGCCGACGCGAAGCCGATCGCAGACGACCTGATCGCCCGGTTCGAAGCGGGCGAATATGATGTGGCGACGCTGTTCTACGCGCGGTTCAAGTCCGTGCTGGCGCAGGAGCCGACCGCGCAGCAGCTGGTGCCGGTGGCGCTGCCCACGGGGGGCGCGGCGAACGCGGGCGATGCGATCGTGGAGTATGAGCCGGGCGAGGAGGCGATCCTGGCCGAGCTGCTGCCGCGCAACGTCGCGGTCCAGATATTCCGCGCGCTGCTGGAGAATGCCGCGAGCGAGCAGGGCGCGCGCATGACCGCGATGGACAACGCCACGAGGAACGCGGGCGACGTGATCACGCGGCTGACGCTGACGTATAACCGCACCCGGCAGGCGGCGATTACGAAGGAACTGATCGAGATTATCTCGGGGGCGGAGGCGTTGTGAGTGCCGACGCTGGCGCTGTTCGACGGGATCAGCATATTGATGTATCTGAACGATCATCCGCCGCCGCATTTCCACGTGCGCAAGGCGGAGCAGATGGCGTCGTTCGAGATCGAGACGGGTCGGCTGATGGCGGGCAAGCTCGACCGGGGGACCGAGCGGAAGGTGCAGGCGTGGCGGGCTTTGAACATTTCCAGTTTACGGGCGGCGTGGACGTTCTGCCAGAGCCGGACGACGACGAGATAATCGATACGGGTATTCCGCTCTTCGATGTCACCCACGTCGAGGTGGCCGGTCCGCTCACCCTGTTCGTGCGGTTCGAGGATGGCGTCGAGGGGCCGGTGCGCTTCCTGCCCTCGCATCTGCGTGGCGTATTCGCGATGCTGAAGGACCCCGACTATTTCGCGCAGGTGGGCATTGCGCATGGGGCGGTAAGCTGGCCGAACGAAATGCCCGACCTCGCGCCCGACGCGATGCACGACGCGATCGCGGTGAATGGCGAGTGGGTGCTGGTGTGAGAAATCGCTCTCAGTCACAAAGACCGGGGATTGCGAAGCGCATTGCGCTTATAATTCTGACTGGCTGGGCGGCGAGCGTGCCGATTGCCGTCTACATCCATGGTAAGAGTTCAGGGTCTGCGTTGTACGACATAGCGGCTATGTTGGCGGCGGCACTAGGATCATCGCTCGTCGGAATTTTATTTGGCCTCGTAGCTTTGCTGGCCGGTCGGCGACGCCCGGATGGTGGCGCACAAGTGGGAATGGTGACGGCAGCGATCACCAGTACAATCGTATCTTTAATTACTCTTTACGGCTTTTATCGAAGCTCACTCAGCGCAGCTTGACGCAATTCGGAGATAGTATGCCCACCACCAACAATGTCGGCCGTATCCATCAGGTGATCGGCGCGGTCGTCGATGTGCAGTTCGATAGCGATCTGCCCGAAATCCTGACCGCGCTCGAAACCAAGGTCGAAGGGCGTCGCCTCGTGCTCGAGGTGGCGCAGCATCTGGGCGAGAATGTCGTGCGGACGATCGCGATGGATTCGACCGATGGCATGGTGCGCGGCGCCGAGGT